>DXCY01000222.1 GCA_019115725.1 Candidatus Luteimonas excrementigallinarum | reverse complement strand
ACGAATGGACGAACATCAGCGCCCGGGTCCGGCTGGCGACCGAGTCCACCGAAGAGTTTGAGATGGTGCAGGAGCGCCTGGGCCAGATCGCCGACACGACCTATCGGCGATACGGCGAGGCGGCGGATCAGTTCGCCAGCTCCGCTCACATGATGCGGGAGCTGGGCTTCAGCACAGAGCAGACCTTGGACTCTGCGGAGGCACTGGGCCTGGCGCTGGTGGCCGGCGGCGCGGACGCGCAGCGCGGCGCGTCGGCGATGAGCGCGTGGACCAAGGCAATCGCGCTGGGCCGGATCGACACGGAGAAGTGGACCACCCTCATGGAGCAGACGCCGCGCGTTGCGCAGGCGCTTGCGGAGGGGCTGGGCAAGACCACGGTCGAGATGACCGCCATGGCCCGCGCCGGCCAGCTGACGGCCGATACCGTGGTCCCGGCCCTCATCGGCCAGATGGACAAGCTTCGCGCTGAGGTCGACTCGATGCCGACCGAATTCCAGGATGCCGTGACGCGCGCTGGAAACGCGCTGCTCCAGCTGGTCGGATCCTTTGATGAGTCGACTGGCGCGACAGCCAAGTTGGTCGCCGGTGTCGAGGTCCTCGTAGACCACATGGATCTCTTGGGCACCGTGGCGGTGAGTGGCGCCATCGGCGTATTCGGCAGCCGGCTGGTCACCGCGGGCAAGGGCGCGACTGAGGCGGCGCGCGGGTTCATGCAAGCCAGGGACGCGCAGCGCGCGCTCACGGCCGCCCGGGTTGCGGATGCCGAGCACGCGGTTGTTGAGACGGCGATGCAGGCGCAGCGGATGCGGAACCAGAAGGCCTTCTATGGCGACCTGGTTCGCACCACCACCAGCAAGACCGAGCTGGCAGCGGCCACGCGCCGGTATGAGATCGCCGCGCGCAGCTCCGCGCAGGCGACGGCAGCGCACCGGGCAGCCATGCAGCACCTGGACGTGGCCACGAAGCAGGCCGCGGCCTCCAAGGGCGTGCTGGCGGGCGCCGGACGCGCTGCGCTGGGCATCCTGGGCGGTCCCACTGGCCTGGCCCTCACGCTCGGCCTGGTGGCGGCGGGCTGGATCACCATGCGGAAGAACACCGACGAGGCGGAATCGGCGCTCGCCAACTGGAACGGCACGGCTGCGGAGGCAGTGGAGCAGTTCCGGGCCCTGAATCGGGAGCAGCGCGCGGGCGCCCTTCTGGAGATGGCCGGCGAGATCGAGGACGCGAACGACAGGATCTCCAGGAGCATCGGCCGCATCGGCGCGGCGGCAGTCAAGGAACTGCCGCTGGATGCGGTCCAGGAGTTCAGCACAGGCGCGCGCGAGCTCAGCGAGCAGTTCGAGGCCGGCGCCATCACCGCAGACGAGCACAGCCGGCGCATCGCGGACCTGGCCAACAGCATGGCCGAAGGGCGCGAGGTCAGCGACGGGCTGCAGCGCGCCATCGTCCAGGAGACCGCGGCGATCGGTACGGCCAGCCGTGAGGTCGGCAGGAAGCGGGGAACCGTCGACGAGCTGACCAGTGCGAACCGTGAGCTGGAGGCCAGTACGAACGCCGCCACGGGCGCGATGGCCGGCCAGGCCGCGCAGGCGCGCGCGAGCAGCGAGGCAATCAGCGGGTTCATCGAGAAGATGTCGCAGCAGATTCGCCGCGGCGGGCTCGACCTTGCCCGGATCCAGGGCGGCAGCGTTGCGGAGCTGCGAAGGGAGTTCGGCCACTTCATCCTCGACCAGGGCGGCGTGGACGCCTTCAGCCAGGACCAGCTCAAGGACGTGGTGGGCGTGTACCGGGAACGGCGCGCACAGCTGGAGGCGATCGACGCGGCTCAGCGCCAAGCGACGGCATCCACCCGCGCCCTGACGGAAGCCCAGCGGGACGCAGCGCAGGCCAGCGCCGCAGACCTGCACTTGGAGCGCATGAACCAGGAATACGGCGACCTGGTCGAATCCCTGGAACGCCAGATTGCGCTCCACGGCGAGCTGGGGCGCGCCGCGGCCATGGCCTATGACCTGGCCAACGGCGCCCTCTCCGGGCTCGCGCAAGCGCAGAAGGACTTCCTGCAGGAGTCGGCCGAGTGGTTGGACTTCCTGGACGACATGGCCGCGCTGGAAGGCGTGTGGGCGGAGGTGGCTCGGGACCATGCGAAGTACGGCGAGGACGCCAAGCAAACCCTGACCAGCCTGGAGGCGTTCGCAGATCAGGCCGCCCGCAACATGCAGACCGCGCTGGGTGACAACCTCTACAACATCCTCGACGGCCGGTTTACGGACATCGGCGACGCCTTCTCGAACATGCTCAAGCGGATGGCGGCTGAGATGATGGCGTCGGAGATCTGGCGCGCGCTGGGCACGGCCCTGTCCGGGGCAACCGGGGGTGGCTGGTGGGCCGCTCTCGCCCGGGGTGTCGGCGCGGCGATGCAGGGCAAGGCGGCCGGCGGCCTCATCACCGGACCGGGCACCGGCACCAGCGACAGCATCCCTGCGTACCTCTCCAACGGCGAGTACGTGATCAAGGCGGATTCTGTGCAGAAGTTGGGCGTGCCCTTCCTGGACTACTTGAACACCGGCCGCTACGCCTCTGGAGGGTTGGCCGGCAGCAACGCCATGGTGAGCCCGCTCATGCAACGCCAGACTCTCGGCGGCGGCCAGATGCCGACGATCAACGTGCACATCGAGAAGGGCGCCAGCGAGGATCGCGTCGAGCAGCCGCGGCGCAACGGACAAGGCGGCCTCGACATCCGCGTGATGGTCAAGAACATGGTGGCGCAGTCGATCGGAGACGGATCTCTGGACGCCGTGGCGGGATCGGCATGGGGCGTGCGGAGGAGAGGCATACCGACCGGCTGACCAGATAGCCACCACTGCCCGGATCATCTGGGGGCATTTGTGGGGGCATGTGCGATTTCTCCTACCGCCAACTTCGCGCAAATCAGCCTCTTAGAGGTCTTGTTCGAGGGTCCTCCGCCCACCAATTCCACTTCCCGACCCGGTCCGCCCGGGTCCGGCCTGCAAGCCGATGCAACGCATCGCGCCTGCCCTCCGCACTGCCTTTCCCCCTGCCCTCGCCCCCCCGTGACCGCCGCGCCGGTCGCCACGCGATGGTGTTCGCCCGTGCGGTTGGGAAACTCCGCGCTCCGTGCGAAAATGGCGCGATCAAGGCCCCGTAGCTCAGCTGGATAGAGCGTTCCCCTCCTAAGGGAAAGGTCGCACGTTCGAATCGTGCCGGGGTCGCCACATCAACGGATCAGGTTGCCGCCCCGGCTGTTGCAGCCACCCGCCCCGTGCGTCCATGGGGCCGGTTACAGGCACGCCGCTCCGAACCACTCACCCTCCAGGAGTTGTCCAATGCCCCATCCCGTCCTCACCGCCCTCGGCCTGACTGAAAACGAATCCGGCACCTACCTCGGCCGCGGTGAATGGTCGCAGGCCACCGGCGCCGGCGTGATCGAGCCAATCAACCCGAGCACCGGCGAGGTGCTGGCCAAGGTGCAGGCAACCAACGCCGAGGATTACGAGACCCTCGTCAAGCGCGCCCAGGAGTCCTTCAAGGTCTGGCGCACCACCCCGGCCCCGCGCCGCGGCGAAGCCATCCGCCTGTGCGCCAACGCCCTGCGCGAGCACAAGGATGCGCTGGGTTCGCTGGTGGCCCTGGAAATGGGCAAGTCCAAGCCGGAAGGCGACGGCGAAGTGCAGGAGATGATCGACATCGGCGACTTCGCCGTCGGCCTGTCGCGCCAGCTCTACGGTCTGACCATGCACTCCGAGCGCCCCGGCCACCGCATGTACGAGCAGTGGCACCCACTGGGTCTGGTGGGCATCATCAGCGCGTTCAACTTCCCGGTGGCGGTGTGGTCGTGGAATGCGTTCCTGGCCGCCGTCTGCGGTGACATCTGCATCTGGAAGCCCTCGCCCAAGACCCCGCTGTCGGCCATCGCCTCGATGAAGATCTGCAACGAAGCCCTGCGCGACGCCGGCTTCCCGGACATCTTCTTCCTGATCAACGACGCCGGCACCGAGCTGGCCGAAAAGTTCGTTGATGACAAGCGCATCCCGCTGGTCAGCTTCACCGGTTCCACCCGCGTGGGCCGCATCGTGGGCGAGCGCCTGGCCCGCCGCATGGGCCGCTCGCTGCTGGAGCTGGGCGGCAACAACGCCATGATCGTGGACGAAAGCGCCGACCTGAAGCTGGCGATCCCGGCCATCGTGTTCGGCGCGGTCGGCACCGCCGGCCAGCGCTGCACCACCACCCGCCGGGTGATCGTGCACGAATCGATCTACGACGAAGTGCTGGAAAAGCTGGTGGCCGGCTACAAGCAGGTGGAAAAGAAGATCGGCGATCCGACCGACCCGGCCAACCTGATGGGCCCGCTGAACAGCCCCGAGGGCGTGCAGGCCTACCTGGCCGCGATCGAGAAGGCCAAGGCCTCGGGCGGCACCGTGGCCACCGGCGGCCAGGCGCTGACCGACCGCAAGGGCAACTTCGTGCTGCCGACCATCATCACCGGCCTGACCAATGACGCCGAAGTGGTGCAGACCGAAACCTTCGCTCCGATCCTGTACGTGATGAAGTTCAAGGACCTGGACGAAGCCATCGACATGCAGAACGACGTGCCGCAGGGCCTGTCCTCGGCGGTCTTCACCCAGAACCTGAAGGCGGCGGAAAAGTTCCTGTCCGCGGCCGGCTCCGACTGCGGCATTGCCAACGTCAACATCGGCACCTCCGGCGCCGAGATCGGCGGCGCGTTCGGCGGCGAGAAGGAAACCGGTGGCGGCCGCGAGTCCGGCTCCGATGCCTGGCGGGTGTACATGCGCCGCCAGACCAACACCATCAACTACTCCGATGAAATGCCGCTGGCCCAGGGCATCAAGTTCGACCTGTGACGCCACGGCGCGCGGCCTCCGGGTCGCGCGCCCGTCCCTTTCCTGTCAACGCAGGCCTACACCCATGAGCGTCCCGCCCCGGCGGCAGTACAGCGTGCTGGCCGTCATCAGTCTGGTCAGCGGCATCCTTGGATTGCTGCCGCTTCCCCTGGTGGCAAGCGTGATCGCGGTGGTGACCGGGCACCTGGCCCGGGCCGAGATCCGGCGTGATCCGGAACGCCTGGACGGCGACGGCATGGCGCTGGCCGGGCTGATCCTGGGCTACCTCGCCATCGGCCTGTGGCTGCTGGCCATCCTGGTGTTCTTCGGGTTCCTGGGCAGCGCGATCATGTTCGGGGTGGCCGGCTGACATGTATCCATTGCTGCGCCCGCTGCTGTTCCGCATCGATGCCGAGAAAGCCCATGGCCTGGGCCTGTCCGCCCTGCAGGCCGCCTGGCGCTGCGGCGCGGCGCCGCTGATTGCGCGGCGCTGCCCTGCGCTTCCGGTACAGGCCTTTGGCCTGGAGTTCCCCAATCCGGTCGGGCTGGCAGCCGGACTGGACAAGAACGGCGCCCATATCGATGCCCTGTTCGCACTGGGATTCGGCTCCGTTGAGGTCGGCACGGTGACGCCCCGGCCCCAGGAAGGCAACCCGAAGCCGCGGATGTTCCGCCTGCCGCAGCACCGCGCGGTCATCAACCGGCTCGGCTTCAACAATGCCGGCGTCGATGCACTGGTGCGCAACGTGGAGCGCGCCCGGCGCAGCGGCCCCGGCCTGCTGGGCATCAACATCGGCAAGAACAAGGACACGCCGAACGAATCGGCGCACCTGGATTACGTGCACTGCATGGAGCGCGTGTATCCACTGGCCGACTATCTGACCGTCAACATCTCCTCGCCCAACACCGCCGGCCTGCGCGAGCTTCAGGAAGAACAGGCGCTGCGGCAGCTGATCGGCCACCTGCGCGAGGCGCAGGAGCGGCTCGGCGCCACCCACGGCAGGCGCGTGCCGATGCTGGTCAAGGTGGCGCCGGATCTCAGCGCCAATGACGTGGAAGCCGCAGCGCGGGTGCTGTCGGAACTGGAGGTGGATGGCGTGATCGCCACCAACACCACCATCTCGCGCATCGAGGTGAAGGATCACGCCCACGCGGGCCAGAGCGGCGGCCTGTCCGGCGCCCCGCTGATGAACAAGTCCACCACGGTGCTGCGCATGCTGCGCACCCGCCTGCCGGAGTCCATTCCGCTGGTCGGCGTGGGCGGCATCGTATCCGGCGCGGACGCGGTGCAGAAAGTCGCCGCCGGTGCGGCGCTGGTGCAGTGCTACACGGGCCTGGTCTACCGCGGCCCGGCCCTGATCGGAGAGTGCGTGGAAGCCATCCGCCGCCGCCGGGAAGCCCCCAGCCGCGGCCCCCTGCCGCCGCTCTGAGTCCCCGTGAACCCCGGTAAAGCGTTGATAAGCCCTGCCTGGCGACTGGCCGAGCGCGCCCCGCTGCGCGCCCGCAACACCTTCGGCGTCCAGGCGCACGCAGACCTGCTGCTGGAAGTGCGCGATGCCGCCGCGCTGCCCGAGCTGTTCACCAACGCTGCGCTGCGGGATGGACCGGTGCTGGTACTGGGCGGCGGCAGCAACCTGCTGTTTGCCGCCGACCCACCCGGCGTGGTGCTGTCGCCGTGTGGGCAGGACATCCGCATCCTCGACGACGGACGTGGCAGCAACGACGACACGGTGCTGGTGCGCGCCGAGGCCGGCGTGGAATGGCATGCCTTCGTGCTCTGGACCCTGGGCCACGGCCTGGCCGGGCTGGAAAACCTGGCGCTGATCCCGGGCACCGTGGGCGCCGCGCCCATCCAGAACATCGGCGCCTACGGCGTGGAAGCCGGTGAACGCATCCACGCGGTGGAAGCCTTCGATCGCAACACCGGGGCGATCGTAAAGCTGTCCGGCGCGGACTGCGGCTTCGCCTATCGCGACAGCCGCTTCAAGCGCGAGCCGGGCCGCTGGATCATCACCGCGGTGACCTTCCAGCTCTCACGCAGCGCCGATTTGCGCCTGGGGTATGCGGGCATCACCGAAGCACTGGCCCAGACCGGCATCACCACCCCCACCGCCTCACAGGTGGCCGAGGCGGTGTGCCGGGTCCGGCGCAGCAAGCTGCCCGACCCCGCGGTGCTCGGCAACGCCGGCAGCTTCTTCAAGAACCCCATCGTCGCCGCGGACCTGGCAGCGCAGCTGCGCCAGGCCGAACCGCAGCTGCCCGTATTCCCGGGCGCGGATGATCACAGCCGCAAGCTCTCCGCCGCCTGGCTGATCGACGCCTGCGGCTGGAAGGGGCACCGCGAAGGCGACGCCGGCGTCTCCGATGCGCATGCGCTGGTGCTGGTGAACCATGGCCAGGCCACCGGCGCCCAGCTGCTGGCCCTGGCCCGGCGCATCGCCGCCTCGGTCAGCGAACGCTTCGGCGTGATGCTGGAGCCCGAACCGCGGGTGATCGGAGCCGACTGGTGAGCCGTCCGGTCCCCGTCCAGGCGGCCCTGCTGATGCTCACCAGTACGGTGCTGTTCGCGCTGATGGTGCTTGCCATCCGTCTGGCCTCCGAGCAGCTGCATGCGTTCGAAGTGGCGTTCTTCCGCTCGCTGTTCGGCATGCTGGCCGCCCTGCCCCTGCTGCGCCTGCACGGGATCGGGCTGCTGCGCACCACCCAGCTGCCGCGCTATGTGTTCCGCTGCGTGCTCGGCACCCTGGCCATGCTGTGCGGCTTCTGGGCGATCGCCAACCTGCCGCTGGCGCACGCGGTGTCGCTGTCGTACTCCTCGCCCCTGTTCGTCACCATCGCCGCCGCCCTGTGGCTGGGCGAACAGGTGCGCGCCCGCCGCTGGAGCGCGGTGGTAGCCGGCTTCATCGGTGTGCTGGTGATCGTGCGGCCCGGCGGCAACGAATTCAGCTGGGGCAGCCTGGTGGCGGTGGCCGGCGCGGTGATCAGCGCCGCGGTGGCCATCCAGATCAAGCAGCTGACCCGCAGCGAGCCGGCCGACCGCGTGGTGCTGTGGACCACCATCCTGTGGGTGCCGATGTCACTGCTGCCGGCACTGGCCGTGTGGCAGGGACCGCAGGGCATCACCTGGCTGTGGGTGATCGCCGCCGGCGTGCTGGGCACCGCGGGACACATGTTCTGGACCCGGGCGCTGAACATCGGTGATGTCAGTGCGCTGTCGCCCATCAGCTTCCTGCAGCTGCCGATCGTGGCCCTGCTGGGCTGGTTGCTGTTCGCCGAAGCGCTGGACGCGTGGACGATCGCCGGCGCGGCAATCATCCTCGGTGCCAACGGCTACATCGCCCATCGTGAAGCGGTGATTGCCCGGCGCAAGCGGCGCCAGGTCACCGGCGCCACTCCCGTGGCGAACAAGCCGCTGGAGTAGCCCGCGAACAGTGACCGGGCCGTTGCGCACGACGGAAGCGTGGGATCAGTCCGTCGCCGGCGCCACTGCGGCGCCGTAGCGGCGATCCACGTAGCGGTCGATCAGCTCGATGAATTCTCCGGCGATACCTTCGCCGCGCAGGGTCACCGTCTTCTTCCCGTCTTCGAACACCGGCGCCGCCGGTGCCTCGCCCGTGCCCGGCAGGGAAATGCCGATATTGGCGTGGCGGGATTCACCCGGCCCGTTCACCACGCAGCCCATCACCGCCAGGGTCATGTTCTCCGCGCCCGGGTGGCTGATCTTCCACTCCGGCATTTTTGCCCGCACGTGTTCCTGCACCACCTTGGCCAGCTCCTGGAAGAACTCGCTGGTGGTCCGGCCGCAGCCCGGGCACGCGGTGACCATCGGGGTAAAGGCGCGCAGGCCCATGGTCTGCAGCAGCTCCTGGGCCACGATCACCTCGGTGGTGCGGGCCTGGCCCGGCTCGGGCGTCAGTGAGATACGGATGGTGTCGCCAATGCCTTCCTGCATCAACACCGCCAGCGCGGCGCTGGAGGCCACGATGCCCTTGCTGCCGATCCCGGCCTCGGTCAGCCCCAGGTGCAGGGCGAAATCGGAGCGCGCGGCCAGGTCGCGGTACACGGCGATCAGTTCCTGCACGCCGCTGACCTTGGCACTGAGCACGATGTTCTCGCGCGCCAGCCCCAGCTCAACCGCCCGTTCGGCCGAATCCAGCGCCGAGCGGATCAGCGCCTCGCGCAGCACCCGTCCTGCATCCCAGGGGTTGGCACGCTGCGCGTTTTCATCCATCAGCGCGGCCGCCAGCGACTGGTCCAGCGAGCCCCAGTTGGCGCCGATGCGCACCGGCTTGCCGTACCGGATCGCAAACTCGATCAGCTGGGCGAACTGGGTATCGCGCTTCTTGCCAAAGCCCACGTTGCCGGGGTTGATGCGGTATTTGGCCAGGGCCTCGGCACAGGCCGGCTCCGCGGCCAGCAGCTGGTGCCCGTTGTAGTGGAAGTCGCCGATGATCGGCACTTCCACCCCCTGCATCGCCAGACGCTCGACGATCCGCGGCACCGCCGCAGCGGACTCCGGATTGTTCACCGTGATCCGCACCAGCTCCGAGCCGGCGCGCCACAG
>DXCY01000221.1 GCA_019115725.1 Candidatus Luteimonas excrementigallinarum | reverse complement strand
TTTCATTCTCGCTGCCCATCCTGGCGGCGAACCTGCTGCAGGCATCGATGACGCTGATCAACGGGCTGTGGGTGGGCAACCTGCTGGGGGCCAACGCGTTTGCGGCGGTGATCATTGCGATGACCGTGCTGCACGTGGTGCTGGCCTTCGTGCTCGGGCTCAATAACGCCACCCTGACGATCTTCGCCCAGCTGCGCGGCGCCAATGACCGTGATGGCATCGACGCCGCGCTGGGCGCCTTCGTGCTGCTGCTGGGCGCGCTGTCGGTGCTGGTGGCGGTGGTGGGCTATGCGTATGCCGAGCCGCTGCTGGTGCTGCTCAACACGCCCGACGCAGTGCTCGACGACGCCCGCGCGTACCTGCGGGTGAACCTGGTCGGCACCGTGGCCCTGGTGGGCTACAACTTCGTCGGCAGCATGCTGCGCGCCTTTGGCGACAGCCGGACCCCGCTGCTGTTCGTGCTGCTGGCCACGCTGTTGTCGGCGGCGCTGGTGCCGCTGGCGGTGGCTGTGCTTGGCCTCGGCGTGGCGGGCGCCGCCTGGGGCATGGTGCTGGCCCAGGCCGGTGCGTTTGCCTGGAGCCTGTTCCACCTCCGGCGCTGGCCCGGCCTGATCGCGCCGCGGCCGCGGATGCCCGGGTGGGAGCACGTGCGTGCGGTATTGGAGCTCGGCATTCCCTCGGGCATCCAGATGATCGTGATCTATGCCGGCATGACCGTGGTGCTGTCGCTGGTGAACTCGTTCGGCGAGGGCGTGGTGGCCGGCTTTGGTGTGGCCCAGCGGCTGGACAGCATTGTGCTGCTGCCGGGCGTGGCGCTGGGCATGGCGGTCAATGCGATGGCGGCGCAGAACATCGGTGCCGGGCGCTGGGACCGGGTGGGGCAGGTGACCCGCACCGGGGTGGCCTGCAACCTCGCGGCGATGGCCGCGATCGCGGGGGTGCTGATACTCGCGGCCGAGCCGCTGGTGCGGCTGTTTATCCGCGATCCGGACAGCGTCGCCTTCGGCGTCAGTTACCTGCGCACGATCGCGCTGTTCTATCCCTTCATCGGGCTCAACTTCATCTTCAACGGAGTTGTGCGTGGCTCGGGCGCGATGTTCCAGGTGCTGGTGCTCAACATCATCTCGCTGTGGATCCTGCGCGTGCCGCTGGCGCACCTGCTGGCCGGACTGCGCGGCGCGGACGGCATTGCACTGGGCATCGGGCTGAGCTTCCTGGTGAGCAGCCTGGTCTCGGCAGCCTACTACCGCTGGGGCGGGTGGCGGCGGAAGCGGCTGTTCGTCCAGGCGCAGGCCCCGGCCGGGGGCTGAGCGGTCGTATGGCAGCGGCTGCCGGGCGGCAGCACATTTTCCAGGCGCGCGGTGGATCCCGTCATGCCGGGGTTTACCCACCTAGGGCAGCCCCTAATTGGTCGGCTTTGGCCGGTTGGCGAAGATATGTCCACGATTCTCCGAGCTTCCGGGGAAGGCGCAAGCCAAGGATCTTCCATGCACCCCTACGAGATTGCACCCCCGCCGCCGCCGCCCAAGGAACTGGCAGAGCTACCGGAAGAGCAGGCGCGGGACATCGTTGACGGGATGACTCCGGAGCAGGTGGAGGACTACGCCGCCGAAGTCGAGGAGCTCTCGGTCTCCGAACGCCAGGAAGCCGCAAACGGGTTGGCCCAGAACCTTGATGCCGAAGGCCTGGCAAAGCTGCGTCCCGCCTTTGGTGATGGCGAAGGCGGTCGGAACGCAATCGACCAGGCGGTGGACAACTTCGGCGACGCCCAGGTTCAGGCCGATTATCCCGCCGCGGCCATGGCCGCCGATCCGGCGTTCGACCAGGTCCTGCAGGACTTGGGGCTCAGTGCGGCCGACGTTGCAGACGCCACCCTGGAGACTCTGGAAACCCTGGAGGCCGCGGCAGGACAGGCCGCCGAGGGCAACTACGGCGAGGCGATCACCACCCTGGCATCGCTGGTCGGCAGCGATGCCGAACAGCTGGCAACCCAGGCCGTGGCCACGATCAGCGGGCAGATCGAGAACCTGCCCCAGGTAGTGCGCGATGTGCTGGCCGATCCGGAGGCATCCGGACAGCTGCTGGCTGCCGGGGGCGATGCCATCGGCCAGCTGGTTGAGGGCAACTTCCAGGGCGCCCTGGCCGCAATCACCGATACCGGGTTGCGTGACGCGTTGATCGACGCGGCGCTGGCCAATCCGGATTCGGATTTCAGCCAGGCGGTGGCCAGCTTCGGGTTGGACGCCACCACGCTCAAGGAAGCAGGTGACGCCCTGCCGGCGCTGGTCGGCGCAGCACAGCACGCCGCGACCGGAAATTGGGAACAGGCGGGACTGGCGCTTGCCGATGCCGCGGACCAGGCGCCGGAACTGGTGGCTGATGCACTGCAGGGCATTGCCGGCCATCTCGATGGCCCGGTGGCCGCCATTCTTGGTGACGCAGACGTAGCCGAAGCGCTGGCCGAAGCAGGTCCGGACGTGCTGCGTGCCCTCGTGCAGGGTGACGCAGCCGGTGCGCTGCAGCACCTGGTCGACAATCCCGGGCTGCGTGATGCGGTGATCGACGCCGCGATGGCCGATTCCGAGTCAGGCTTCGCCCAGGCCGTTACCAATCTCGGTCTGACGGCGGATGACCTGAAGAGCGCGGGCGAGGGTCTGCCTGACCTGGTGAGCGCGATCGACCTCGCCTCGACAGCGCAGACGCAGGAAGAGTGGCAACAGGCGGCATTGGCACTGGTGGACGCGGCCGAACACGCGCCTGAATTGGTGGCCAAGGGGATTGAAGCCCTGGCCGAACATCTGCCGGCTCCCCTGGCATCCATTGTTGGCGACGAAGCCGTCGCCCAGCAGCTGGCTGAAGCGGGCCCGGATGCGCTGCGTGCGCTGGTGCAGGGCAATCCCGCCGAGGCGCTGCAACACCTGGCCGACAATGCCGGGCTGCGCGATGCCGTGATCGACGCAGCGTTGGCGGACCCTGAATCGGACTTTGCCCAGAATGTGCAGGCGCTGGGCCTGACCGCGGAAGATCTCAAGGACGCCGCCGGCGGCCTGCCGGACGTGATGAATGCGCTGCAGCTGGCGGCCACGGCGGAAAGCAACGAGGACTGGCGCCAGGTGGCTCTGGCCCTGGCCGATGCCGCCGCGCACGCGCCGGCGGTCGTGGCCAAGGGTATTGAAGCGCTGGCTGCAGAACTGCCCGAAGGTCTGGCCCAGACCGTGCTGGGCGATCCGGACGTGGCCCTGCAGCTGGCCGAATCCAGCCCGGATGCGCTGCGCGCGCTGCTCGATGGTGATGCTGCGGGCGCGCTGGCGACGCTTGCCGGCGACAAGGAGCTCCGCGATGCGGTGATCGATGCCGCAACGACCGACCATCAGGTCGCGACGCTGATGGACGAGTACGGCATCACCGCTGACCAGCTCAAGCAGGCGGGCGATGCCGCGCCGCACCTGTTCAGTGCCGTGCAGTCGCTGGCCGAGGGTGAGGTGCTGGCGGCGCTGGATTCGCTGCGCGCGGCGGGCGAGTCGGCGCCCGACCTCGTCGGCAGCATCGGCGCGGCGATCTACGCGCAACTGGACCCCGAGGTGCAGCAGTCGCTGGAGTCGCTGGGCGTCAATGTCGAAACGATCGAACAGGCGGCCGCGGCGTTGCCCTCGCTGGTCGATGCGGCCAACGCGATCGCCGATGGCGATTGGCGTGGGGCCGTGGACGCCGTGCTCGAGGCGGGCCAGCTCGCACCGGATATCGCCACCTCGATGGTCCAGGGGCTGGGCGAGTCCATCCCCGGCGACACCCTGGCCGGTGCGCTGCTGGCTGATGAGGCCGTGGCCGGTGCGCTGGCCGGCGATCCGGAGCTGCACCAGGCGATCGGCGAGTTGCTCGACGGCAGGATCCTGGAGGGCGCCAGCGCGTTGCTGCACAACGACGCGGTGCGCGATGCGGTCCTGGAGGTGGTTGCGGCCGATACCGACGTCGCCGCCGCGTTGGAGAAGGTGGGGCTGACTTCGGACGACCTGCTTGAAGCCGGCGCAGCAGCGCCGCACCTGCTGGATGCCGGCGTCGCGCTGGCCAAGGGCGAGCTCGAGAACGCGATGGCGGCGCTGGGCGCTGCCGCCGATGCCGCGCCTGCCCTGCTCGAGAAAGCGGCCGGCGCACTCTATGACGCACTGCCCGAGCCGCTGCGTGACACATTCAGCGAGCTGGGTCTGAGCCGCGATGAGCTGGTCCAGGCGGGCGCCGCGCTGCCGCACTTCTACGAAGCGGTGCGCTCGGCCACCGAAGGCGATTTCGAGGGCGCGCTGCAGGCCCTGGCCGAGGGCATTGGCGCGGCCCCGGACCTGGTGACCAAGGCGATCCTGGCGCTTGGCAACCGGCTCCCGGAAGACCTCGGTCTGCTGCGATCGTTGATCACCGACGAGGACCTGGTGTCCACCCTGGTCGGCGACTCCTCAGTGCACGAGTCGCTGCGGATGCTTCTGGAAGGGGACATTCCGGGCGGCCTGCAGGGACTGGGCGATAACGAAGACCTGATGACTGCCGTCGGCAACGTGCTCGCTCAGGACGAGGGCCTGATGGCACGGCTGGAGCCGCTGGGAATTACCAGCGCGGCAGATATTGCCAAGCTGGGCCCGACCATCTCCAATGTCTTTGAGCTGGCCGATGCGGTCGGGTCCGGTGATATCCGTGCCTCGATCGAGGCCCTGGCCACCTTTGCCGCGGAGCTGCCCTCCGGCATCCGCGAAAAGATGATCGACAGCGTCATCGGCGGGCTGAATCTCAACCCGGGACTTGAGGCGCTGCTGGGTGGGGTTGTCGATGCGATGACCAACCCGGAGATCGCCGAGGCGGTTGGCGCCGCATTCGCGGCCTTCGCCAGTGGTGATCCGCTGGAGTTCATCCGCAAGCTCGGCGAAGCGGGCACCCTGATTTCCGAACAGTCGCCGGACCTGGCGATCAGCTTCCTCAACGCGCTGCAGTTTGTGCCAGGCCCGGCCGGCGAATTCTTCTCCGACCCGATCCTCAACCAGGGCATCGTCGAATCCGGGGCGCTTGGCAACTTCTTCGAAGCCGTGACCCTGGTAGCCAGCGGCGACCTGGCCGGTGCGATCGGCAAGCTGGGTGATGCGATTGGTTCGCTGATCAGTCATGGCGATCCGGCCACGATCGGTCCGTTCGACCCGCTGGGCATGTTCGGGCCGGAGTTTGGTCCCTACGAGCTTCCGATTGGTGACCAGGCGCTGGATCTGATCGGCAGGCTGGTGATGCAGTTCGTGGAAGCGATGCCGCCCCAGGTGAAGTCGTTCCTGCAGGAGCAGGCGGGCAACGCGGTTGCCAGCAGCGGCTTGCAGTCGATCCCCGTCATTGGGCCGGTCGTGGGCGTGGTGGATGCAGGCGTTGACCTGGTCAACAGCATCAGTAACGGTGACAGCGGCCTGACCATCGCGCTCAACGCGGCGGACCTGGCGATTAACGCGGCTGGCTTTTTCCCGCCGGCACAGGCGGCGCTGGCACCGCTGAGGACGTTGCTGGGCATTGCCCAGGGGGTCAATGCAACGGTCGAATTCATCGGCGGGATCAGTGACTTTGGCGAGCAGTTCACTGGCATCTGACCCCGTCGCACCGGCAGGTGATCCCTGCCGGTGCATTGCCCCGTCCCGAGTTGCTCAGGCCAGGTCGAGGGTGCGCAGAAAATCGAGGGCGCGGGCCGTGCGCGCGCCAGTCTCTAGACCTGGCTCGAATTCCAGCAGGCGGCCTTCCGGAAGCCTGTCGGTAGAGGCGTGCACGAAGCTGCGTGACTTCTGCCGGAACATCTCGCCGTCACCGGCCGGTACGCCCGGTGCCGAAGCGCGCGCCTCCACCTCGGACCAGTCCACGATGCAGGCGTCGATTGCGTCCATGTACGACAGCCAAGCGGTTCCCCAAAGGCCCAGCAGAGGGGCGTCGCCGTGCAGCTGGATCAGGGCTTCGCGGTATTTCGCGGCAAGCGGGGCATTCGGGCCCGGCATGGCCCCGGCATTGGCGAGCAGCAGCTTGAGCGTGTCCGGATTGGCCGCCATCGTCCTGGAGACCTGCTGGTTGTCCACCTGCACGCAGCCCACGGCCTGGAACACCGCATCGGCCCAGGCATCACGCTCCAGCGGCGGGTTGTCGAGAACGATGATCCGTTGCTTTGCCATGCTGATCCCTGCTGTTTTTGGTGTGAGGGCGAGTATAGGGCGTGCGTGCGGCGCCCCTGTGCCGACCTCGTCATGAAACCGATTGCGTGCAACCATCCCGATTCCCCCAATTCCCCACCTGACTACGGACCGACACCATGAACCCACGTGCCAGCCGTCTCCTTCCGCTTCATGCCGCCCTTGCCGCCTGCTTCGCGCTGACCGCCTGCGCAGCTGAAGAGCCGGCCGTTACCGCAGCCGATGCGGCAGAGCAGGCCGCGGCCCCGGTCACAGTCGAAGCGGAGACCGCAGCCGCTCCGGCACCGGAGGTTGCCAAGGCAACTGATGCCATGGCAGATGCTTCAGCCATCACCAACGGCTGGGAATACGGCAGCACGACGACCGATTACGGTGAAGCGAGCACCGCAAGGATCGTCGGCAGCCTTGACGATGGCGCTCCGGTGAGCCTGCTCTTCTCCAAAGACCCGGTGACTGGTTTGACCGCCAAGGTCGAAGGCCTGCCGGGCCCGATCGAATGTCCCCGCGGTTGTCGTGCGGGGATCACGATCGATGGCGGTGCAGAAACCAGCGTGCCGGCATCGCGCCCGCCGGCAGATGCGGAACAGCCGGTGCTGTCGCTGCGGCGGCCAATCGATCTGTGGCGTGACCTCGGGGGTGCGAGCGAGCTGCAGTTGACCCTGCCGGGCGAGCGCACCGCGACCTTCCATGTGCAGGGCCTGGATATCTCCCAGCTGCCGGGCACGGAGTAAGCGCGATGTGGCACTACGACCTTGAGCAACGCAAGGATCTCGGCGAGCGTCGTACCGCGACGGTCGCCAGCCTGGCTCCTCTGTATATCGCCGGCCGGCTCGGCAACCCGGCGCTGGAAGTCATTGTGGATGCGACCTTGGGTTCGCTGGTCCGCGTGCGCCTGCATGCCGGCCAGATGGATCCGCGCAGCGGCCGCAAGGTGGAGGCCAGAGTGGACGATGGCGATCCGCTGGTGGTGCCCGCTTCGCATCCCGAAGGCGAAGACGCCGTGCTGTCACTGCGCAAGCCGCGTGAGCTGATTGCGGCCATTGCGTCCGGGCGCATGCTTTACCTGCGGGTTCCCGTATATCAGCAGGGTGAGGTGAAGATGGCCTTCGACATTGGCGGATTGGACCAGGCGCGGCTGAAGGTCGCTCCTTTGGCAGCCTGATCCATCCCGGTGGGCGGTTGGCGGCGGGCCGCTTCAGCCCTGCCGCGCCGCCTCCCAGGCGAACGCGGCGATGCCCAGGCCGATCAGGCCCACCGCGGCCAGCTGTACCGGGCTCAGCGCCTCGCGCAGCAGCACCACGCCAACGCCGGTCGTGACCAGCAGCGAGCCGCCGATGATCAGCGGGTTGCCTACCGCCACCGGCAGGCCCCGGCCATAGACCACGAAGGTCAGGATCTCCACCAGCCCGATGGCGATGCCGGCCATGGCCGCCAGGGTCAGCCCGCGCGGGCTGTGGGTGAGCGCCTGGCCCTGGCCCAGGTGCAGCCAGGCCAGCCACGCCAGGCCCATGAACGCCGCCACGAACTGCAGCACCACCGCGCCCAGCACCGCCTGGATATGGTCGGCCGAGAGTTTGATGAATACGTTGTAGAGGCCGAACATCAGCGCGGCCACGGCGATCAGGGCATAGGTCACGGCAGGCTCCTGTCTGCAGCTGCGGTTACAGGCTGGCGCTGTCGATCACGAAGCGATAGCGCACATCACCCTTGAGCATGCGCTCATAGGCGTCGTTGATTCCGTCGGCGCGGATCATCTCGATGTCGGCGGTGATGCCGTGCTTCGCACAGAAGTCCAGCATCTCCTGGGTTTCCGGGATGCCGCCGATCAGCGAGCCGGCCAGGCTGCGGCGCTTCATGATCAGGTTGAACACCTGCGGCGAGGGGTGCGGCGTGGCCGGCGCGCCGACCAGGGCCATGGTGCCGTCGCGCCGCAGCAGGCTGATGTAGGCATCCAGATCGTGCGGTGCGGCGACGGTGTTGAGGATGAAATCCAGCCCGGCGCGATGCGCGGCCATCTCGTCCGGGTTGCGCGACACCACGGTTTCGTGGGCCCCGAGCTTGCGCGCCTCTTCGCGCTTGCCCTCCGAGGTGGTGAAGGCCACCACGTGCGCGCCCAGTGCGTGGGCCAGCTTGATGCCCATGTGGCCCAGTCCGCCAATGCCGACGATGCCCACCTTCATGCCCGGGCCCACCTTCCAGTGGCGCAGCGGCGACCAGGTGGTGATGCCGGCGCACAGCAGCGGCGCCACCGCGGCCAGATCATCCTCGGCGTGGCTGACGCGCAGCACGTAGCGCTGGTCCACCACGATCGCCTGCGCATAGCCGCCCAGGGTGTGCCCGGGGGCGTCGTCGGTCCGGCCGTTGTAGGTGCCGACCATGTGGTTGCAGTAGTTCTCCAGCCCGTCGGCGCACTCCTCGCACTGGCGGCAGCTGTCGACGATGCAGCCCACGCCCACCAGGTCACCGGGCTTGAACGTGGTGACCGCCTGGCCCACCTCGGCTACGCGGCCGACGATCTCGTGGCCGGGCACGCAGGGGAACAGCGTGCCGGCCCACTCCGCGCGCACCTGGTGCAGGTCGGAATGGCACACGCCGCAGTAGGCGATGTCGATGCGGACGTCGTCGGGGCCGGTGGCGCGGCGGGTGATATCGATGGGGACCAGCGGCTGGTCGCCGGCGTGGGCGCCGTAGGCTTTGATGGTCATGCGGGGGAACTCCTGTGCGTACCTGTGGGGAGATTGAGCGGGGCGCTCAGCCGAGCGCGCCCACGTCGATGAACCTGCTGGCACCGGCATCGCGCCAGGCGTCGGGGTGGCAGGTGAAGAGCAGGATCTGGTGGCGACTGGCGGCGTCGTCGACGATACGCTTCATCCGCGCCAGGCGTTCGGCGTCGCTGTGCACCAGCGCGTCGTCCAGCACCAGCAGGGTGGGCTGGCCGGCCTGCTGCAGCAGGTCGGCATAGGCGAAGCGGGCCAGCACGCCGAGCTGCTCGCGGGTGCCGTGGCTGTGTTCATCCAGCGCCAGCGCACTGCCGGCCCGCGCCAGGCCCACCGGAGAGAGCGCTTCCACCTCGACCTCCGGCGTCATGCCGGGAAACAGGATGGCGAGGTAATGCTGCAGGCGCGCGCGCAGCGGTGCGTACAGGCGCTCGGCCAGCGCCTGCTGGCTGGCCTGGATGCGGTCATGCAGCAGCTGCAGGGCGTCGGCGCGCAGCTGGTACTGGGCCTGGCGGCGCTGCAGACGCTCCACGGCGATCGTGGCCGCGGCGAGCTTCTCGTCGATGCCGTCCACGC
>DXCY01000220.1 GCA_019115725.1 Candidatus Luteimonas excrementigallinarum | reverse complement strand
CTTGGGCGTGAGCTCATCCGGATCCAGCGCCGCCAGCGCATCCTGGACCGCGGAGGAGGGTGCGAACAGGCCGATCTGGCGCGGGGATTCCAGCGCCTGCGGGCGCATGGCTTCGGCCTGGCTGCCGTCGCCACGCGCTTCCAGTTCCGACAGCCGCGCGCGGGCGTCGGCCACCACCGTCTTCGGCAATCCGGCCAGCGCCGCCACCTGCAGGCCGAAACTGCGGTTGGCCGGCCCGTCCTTGACCGCGTGCATGAACACGAGCGACTCACCGTGCTCGACGGCATCCAGGTGCACGTTGGCGATCCCGCGGCCCGGCGCGGCCAGCGCAGTCAGCTCGAAGTAGTGGGTCGCGAACAGGGTCATGCTGCGGTTCACCGCCGCCAGCTGCCTGGCGCAGGCTTCGGCCAGCGCCAGGCCGTCGTAGGTCGAAGTGCCGCGGCCGATCTCGTCCATCAGCACCAGCGAGTGCTCGGTGGCGTGGTGGAGGATGTAGCTGGTCTCGGCCATTTCGACCATGAAGGTGGACTGGCCCTTGGCCAGATCGTCGCCGGCGCCGATGCGGGTCAGGATGCGGTCGACCGGGCCGATCCGCGCAGCCGTGGCGGGCACGAAGCTGCCGATATGGGCCAGCAGCACGATCAGCGCGTTCTGGCGCATGTAGGTGCTCTTGCCGCCCATGTTGGGACCGGTGATCACCAGCATCCGCCGCTCGGGGTGCAGGGCCAGGTCGTTGGGCTCGAAGGGCTCTTCCCGTACCGCCTCCACCACCGGGTGGCGGCCGCGCTCGATCAGGATGCCCGGTTCGTCGGTCAGCGCCGGACGGGACCAGTCCAGCGCCTGGGCGCGTTCGGAGAAGGCGGCCAGTACATCCAGCTCGCTCAGTGCGGCGGCGCAGCGCTTGAGCGGTTCCAGCCGCTGGTTGAGCGCATCCAGCAGCTGCTCGTAGAGCAGGCGTTCGCGGGCCTGGGCCCGTTCGCGTGCGCTCAGCACCTTGTCCTCGAATGCCTTGAGCTCCTCGGTGATGTAGCGCTCGGCGTTGGTCAGGGTCTGGCGGCGGGTGTAGTGGGTGGGCGCCTTCGCCACCTGGGCCTTGCTGATCTCGATGTAGTAGCCGTGCACCCGGTTGTAGCCGAGCTTGAGGTTGGGGATGCCGCTGGCCTCGCGCTCGCGCGCCTCCAGGTCCACCAGGAACTGGTCGGCGTTGGCCGAGAGCGCGCGCAGTTCGTCCAGCTCGGCATCGTGGCCCTGGGCGAACACGCCGCCATCGCGGGCCAGTACCGGGGGCTGTTCCACCAGTGCGGTGGCCAGCAGGTGGGCTTCGGCTGCGTGTTCGCCGAGGCCGTCGGCCAGCGCCTGCAGACGCGGCGAATCCAGCGCACCCAGGGTCTGGCGCAGGTCCGGCAGCATCGCCAGGCCGTCGCGCAGGGTGGAAAGATCCCGCGGGCGCGCCGAGCGCAGGGCGATCCGCGACAGGATCCGCTCCAGGTCGCCCAGCGAGCGGAAGCCTTCGCGCAGGTCCGCCTCTGCGCCGCTGTCGATCAGGATCTGCACCGCGTGGTGGCGCTGCTCCAGCGTGCGGTGCTCGCGCAGCGGACGATGCAGCCAGCGGCGCAGCAGGCGCCCGCCCATGGGGGTCACCGTGGTATCCAGCACGCCCAGCAGGGTGTTGCGCGTGTCGCCGTCAACGCGCGTGTCCAGCTCCAGGTGGCGCCGGGTGGCGGCGTTCATGGCAATTGCGCCGTCGCCGGTTTCCACCGCGATCGAGGTCAGGTGCGGCAGCTGCTGCTTCTGGGTTTCCTCCACATAGCCCAGCAGGGCGCCGGCGGCGGCGGTGGCCAGCGGCCGGTCTTCCAGGCCGAAGCCGGTCAGGTCATGGAGGTTGAAGAATTTCAGCAGCTGGCGGCGGCCGCTGTCGGCATCGAACAGCCACGGTGGGCGGGCGCGCAGGCCGCTGCGCTCGCCGAGGAATTCCGGCCAGCCGTCTTCGTCAGGCACCAGCACCTCGGCCGGATCCAGACGCGCAATCTCGGCCTCCAGCTGGTCTTCGTTCGCCACCTCGTTGGCCAGGAAGCGCCCACCCGCCAGGTCCGCCCAGGCCAGGCCGTAGCCGGTGCCCCTGGCGGTGCTGCGCCCACGGGTCACGGCCAGCAGCAGGGTGTCGCGGCGCTCGTTGAGCAGGGCCTCGTCGGTCACCGTGCCCGGGGTGACGATCCGCACCACCTGGCGTTCCACCAGCCCCTTGCTGGCGGCCGGATCGCCGATCTGTTCGCAGATCGCCACCGACTCGCCCAGTGCCACCAGCCGCGCCAGGTAGCCCTCGGCCGAATGGTGCGGCACGCCGGCCATCGGGATCGGCTGGCCGCCGGAATTGCCGCGCTGGGTGAGGGTGATATCCAGCAGCCGCGCCGCCTTGCGGGCGTCGTCGTAGAACAGTTCGTAGAAATCGCCCATGCGGAAGAACAGCAGCACGTCCTGGTGGTCGGCCTTGATGCTGAAAAACTGCTTCATGAGCGGGGTGTGTTCGGCTGCTTTCACCGCGGCGGCGGCGGGTTTTGACATCGGATCGGGTACCTGGCGAAGGGGTGGACAGGGCCCTTTATGGTAACTGGCGGCCTGTGCCTATACTCGGGGCTGATCAACCCGGAATGGGTCCAGGGGATCAGGGAGGCTGGCATGGCTGGGAAGTTCGGAGCGGGTGTGGTGGCAATGGGGTTGATGCTGGCGCTGGGCGCCTGCGGTGGAGGCGCCACGGAGGCAGGAAGCGGGACCGATGCCGCCGCCGCGCCAACGGCCGCTTCCGGCACCACGCCAGACCGCGGGACGGTGGCCGGGGCGATCCAGGACCAGATGCTGGTGGCGATCGAAAAAACCTACGCCAGCCGCAATGCGAAGACGAGGCTGGACGGCACCGTGGTGCACGTGAGCATGGACGGCGATGCGGAAGGATCCATGGCCGGCTTCAGCGACTGCCGGGTGCTGAGCCAGGCGGTACGGGAGACCGAAACCGTGATGCTCGAATATCCCAACGGCACCATCGACTGCGTCGCGCTGCTGTCCGGAAACTGATGCGCAGGGCGGGGCAGGGCGGTCAGCGGAGCGGGGCGGGAGCGGAGTGAGCTGCCCGCTTCCCGATGGTTGGCAGCCGCTGCCGCGCGCGTTCTACCGGCGCCACCCGGTGGCGGTGGCGCCTGAGCTGCTGAACAAGATCCTGGTGCGGGCCGATGGCCGCGCTGGACGCATCGTGGAGACCGAGGCCTACGGCGGCAGCGACGATCCGGCCGCGCATTCCTATCGCGGCAAAACGGCCCGCAATGCCACGATGTTCGGCGAACCCGGGCATCTGTATGTGTATTTCACCTACGGCATGCACTGGGGTTCGAACGCGGTGTGCGGTGAAGTGGGTGAGGGCGTGGGGGTATTGCTGCGGGCGATCGAGCCGGTGCAGGGGATCGAACAGATGCGCCAGCTGCGGCCGAAAGCGCGGCGTGACCGCGACATCGGCAGCGGCCCGGGCAAGCTGTCGCAGGCCATGGGGATCACCCGCGAACTGGATGGCGCCGACCTGGTGAGCGCCGACCGCGGCGTGGTGATTGTCAGCGACGGCCTCGCACCGCCGGCCGAACCGGTAGTGGGGCCAAGGATCGGCATCAGCCGGGCGGTGGATTTCCCCTGGCGCTGGCACGTGCCTGATCACGAACACGTCTCCGTGCGCCGCCGCAGCCCTTCGTAGGAGCGCGCGCGGGCCGAGTCTCACCTTGTGAGCCGGCGCTTGGCGAGACTCGGCGGTCCTCCGCCGCCGTCTTCGCCATGAACGCCATCGTCCACGAACGTCCCCTGCCAGCGCCCGTGCCTTCCGGGACGCAGCTGGCCAGCAGGCTTGCCGACCGCTACGGCGACCGCATCACCGGCCACTTCACCATCCCCGCGCACCCGGCCGATATCCGCCCGCTGCCACCGGATCTCCCGTCCGCGCTTGCCGAAGCCCTGCGCGCCCGCGGTATCAAGTCGCTCTATTCGCATCAGGCCGAGGCCTGGAAGGCGGCCAGGGACGGCCGCCACCTCGTCGTCGCCACGCCCACGGCCTCGGGCAAGTCGCTGTGCTACACGCTGCCGGTGGTGGCCGCGGCGATGGAGCAGGGCGCCAAGGCGCTGTACCTGTTCCCGACCAAGGCGCTGGCCCAGGACCAGGTGGCCGAACTGCTTGAGCTCAACGCCGCCGGCAGCCTCGGGCTTCGCGCGGCCACCTTCGACGGCGACACCCCGGGCGATGCGCGCCAGGCGATCCGCATCAACGGCGACATCGTGGTCAGCAATCCGGACATGCTGCATCAGGCGATCCTGCCGCACCACACCAAGTGGGCGCAGTTCTTCGAAAACCTGCGCTATGTGGTGATTGACGAGATCCACACCTACCGTGGCGTGTTTGGCGCCCACGTGGCCAATGTGATCCGCCGGCTCAAGCGGGTATGCGCGTTCTACGGTGTGCGCCCGCAGTTCATCCTGTGCTCGGCCACCATCGGCAACGCCGCCGAGCACGGCCGCGCGCTGATCGAGGATGAGCTGGAAGCAATCAGCGACAGCGGCGCGCCCAGCGGTGCCAAGCACATCCTGCTGTGGAACCCGCCGGTGGTGAATCCCGATCTCGGTCTGCGCGCCTCGGCGCGGTCGCAGTCCAACCGGATTGCGCGGCTGGCGATCCGCTCCGGGCTCAAGACCCTGGTGTTCTGCCAGACCCGACTGATGGTGGAGGTGCTGACCAAGTACCTGAAGGAGGTGTTCGACAGCGACCCACGCAAGCCGCGGCGGATCCGCGCCTACCGCGGTGGTTACCTGCCCACCGAGCGGCGCGAGGTGGAGCGGGAGATGCGCTCGGGCCGGGTGGACGGGATCGTCAGCACCTCGGCGCTGGAGCTGGGTGTGGATATCGGCAGCCTGGATGTGGTGGTGCTCAACGGCTACCCGGGCTCGATCGCCCAGACCTGGCAGCGCTTCGGCCGCGCCGGGCGGCGCCAGCAGCCTTCCATCGGCGTGCTGGTGGCGAGCAGCCAGCCGCTGGACCAGTACGTGGTGCGGCACCCGGAGTTCTTCGCCGATGCGACGCCGGAGCAGGCGCGGATCGAGCCTGATCAGCCGCTGATCCTGATGGATCACATC
>DXCY01000219.1 GCA_019115725.1 Candidatus Luteimonas excrementigallinarum | reverse complement strand
TGTGGAAGCTGTTGGAGCCCATGTCGATCGCGGCCAGGGTGTCGCCATCCTGGATCGACTTGGGCATGGCGCCCGGCAGCACCAGGGAACGGGTGGTTTTCATCCGCAGATCTTCTCCAGCAGCCAGGTCTGTGCCGAATGGGGGGCAGCCCCTTCCTCCGGCACCAGCTGGCGATAGCTGCCATCGGCCTGCAGCTCCCAGGCATCCGTGTTGTCGGCCAGATAGTTGTCCAGCACCTCTTCGTGGATCCGCTGCACCAGCGGCGGCGAGAGGATGGGGAAGCAGGCTTCCACCCGGCGCAGCAGGTTGCGCTCCAGCCAGTCGGCGCTGGCGCAGAACAGCTCCGGCTGGCCGTCGTTGGCGAACCAGTAGGTGCGGTGATGCTCCAGGAACCGGCCGACAATGGACACCACGCGGATGTTGTCGGAAATCCCGGGCACGCCGGGGCGCAGCGTGCAGGCCCCGCGCACCACCAGGGTGATCCTCACCCCGGCCTGTGAGGCCGCGTACAGGGCGCGGATCACCCGCGGCTCGTTGAGGGCGTTCATCTTGGCGATGATGCGGGCCGGTTTGCCGGCATGCGCGTGTTCGGTCTCGCGCCCGATCCGGTCCAGCACGCCCGGGTGCAGGGTGAAGGGCGACTGCAGCATGTGCTCCAGCTCGATCGCCGGGGCCAGTCCGGACAGCTGCATGAAGATCTGGTGCACATCGCTGCCGATGCCCGGATGGTCGGTCATCAGGCCCAGGTCGGTGTAGGCGCGCGCGTTGCCGGGGTGGTAGTTTCCGGTGCCCAGGTGCACGTAGCGGCGCAGCTTGCGGCCTTCCCGGCGCACGATCAGCAGCATCTTGGCGTGGGTCTTGAAGCCCACCACGCCGTACACCACCTGCACCCCGGCCTCCTGCAGGCGGCCGGCCAGGCCCAGGTTGGCCTCCTCGTCAAAGCGCGCCAGCAGCTCCACCACCACGGTGACATCCTTGCCGTTGCGCGCGGCCTGCACCAGGTGCTCCACGATCGGCGAGTCCTTGCCGGTGCGGTACAGGGTCTGCTTGATCGCCAGGACGTTCGGGTCCTCGGCGGCCTGCTTGATCAGGTCCAGCACGGGGTGGAAGCTGTCGAACGGGTGGTGCAGCAGCACGTCCTCGTCGGCGATCAGGTCGAACATGGCATCGCTGCCCACCAGCTGCCGCGGCTGGAACGCCGGGTACTTCAGCTCCGGGCGCTCCACCAGGTCATACACCTGCACCGCGCGGCTCAGGTTGACCGGCCCGCTGATGCGATACACCGCATTGTCAGGCAGGTCAAAATTCTCCAGCAGGATGCGCACGATCGATCGCGGGCAGTCGGCGGCGATTTCCAGCCGCATGGGTCGCTGGTAGCCGCGACCCGCCAGCTCCTCACGCAGGGCCAGGGCGAGGTTCTCCACCTCGTCCTCGTCCATGATCAGCTCGGAATTCCGGGTCACGCGGAACTGGTACGCGCCCTTGACCTCCATCCCCGGGAACAGGCGGTGGACGAATTCGGACAGCACCGCCGAGAGGAACACGAAGTCGTTCTCGCCGCCGGAAACGTTCGGCGGCAGCTTGATGATGCGCGGCAGCGAGCGCGGCGCGCGCACGATGGCCAGGTTGCCGATGCGCCCGAACGCATCCTTGCCCTTCAGCACCACCACCACGTTCAGCGATTTGTTGAGGATGCGCGGGAACGGGTGGGCCGGGTCCAGTCCCAGCGGCGACAGCACCGGCATGATCTCGCTCTGGAAGTACGCACCCAGCCAGCGCCGGTGGCGCGCGTTCCACTCGGTACGGGCGATGATGCGCACGCCGTTGTCGGCCAGCGCGGGCCGCAGCTCGTCGTTCCAGCACGCGTACTGCGCGTCGACCAGTTCCGAGGCGCGCTCGTGGATCCGGCGTAGCGCGCTGGCCGGGGCCAGGCCGTCAGTGCCGGCCGGCAGGCCGAGCTCTCCCGCGTGGCGCACGGCCGCGGCCCGGATTTCGAAGAACTCGTCCAGGTTGGTGCACGAAATGCACAGGAAGCGCAGCCGCTCCAGCAGCGGAACGGCCGGCGACTGGGCCTGGGCCAGGACCCGGAAGTTGAAGTCCAGCTGCGCGAGTTCCCGGTTCAGGTACAGCGACGGGTCGGCCAGCGGGTCCTGCTCGGTGGCTGAGGCCGATGGGTCGGGCCGCGCTGCATGCTTGCTGGCGCGGCGGGCAGGCGGCGTATCTTTCGACGGGCCGGCGGTGCGGGACGGGCTCATGGGTCAAAATCCTCGGAAGCCGTCCGCGGCAGGGTGCGTCCTGCGGGAAAGCGGCAGGTGAACACGCTGCCCTGTCCGACTTCGCTGGAAATTTCCAGTCGGGCCTGATGCAGCTGCAGTACGTGCTTGGCGATCGCCAGGCCCAGACCGGTGCCGCCCAGTTCGCGTGAGCGGCTGGTGGACACCCGGTAGAAGCGCTCGGTCAGGCGGGCCAAGTGGGATTCGGGAATGCCGTAGCCGGTATCGCGCACCGACAGCATCACCCCGCCGTCCTCGTCCAGGTCGATGATGATGGAGATGCTGCCGTTGGCCGGCGTATAGCGCACCGCGTTGGAGACCAGATTGGAGAACGCGCTGTGCAGCTCGCGTGGCGAGCCCAGCAGGTCTACGCCCGCGCGGTCCTCGGCGGTGACGGTCTGTTGGCCCTTGCCGAGCGCCTCGGCTTCACGGCGCAGGGTGGCCAGGGTGGAATCCAGCGACACCACTTCGTCGTTGATCGAATCCTGCGACTCAAGCCGCGACAGGGTCAGCAGGTCTTCCACCAGCTGGGTCATGCGCTGCGACTGGCGCTGCATTTCCACCAGGATCGGTGCCCAGTCCGGCTGGTCGGCAGGGTCGAGCATTTCCAGATAGCCGTGGATCACGGTCAGCGGCGTGCGCAGCTCGTGGGACACGTTGGCCACGAAGTCGCGGCGGATGTGCTCCAGGTGCATCAGCTTGGTCACATCGCGTGCGACCAGCAGCCACAACTCGTCGGAATAGGGGATCAGGCGCAGGCTCAGCCGCATGCCCGGGTTGATCGGCGAAGCCACATCCAGCAGCGGCTCGGCATTGCGGCCGCCGGCCAGCCAGTGGGCGATCGGCAGCGGGCGCAGGCGCTCGCCCAGCGGTGCCTGGGTGTCTTCGGGATAGTGCAGGCCCAGCAGGTCGCTGGCGGCCGCGTTGAACCACTGCACCCGCTGGGTGTTGCGCTCCAGCACCACCACCGCATCGGGCAGCGCGGCAGCGGCAGCGCGGTAGGCGCGCAGCATCTCCACCAGGCGCTGGGCACGGTGGCGATGCTCCTCCTGGTTGCGATGCAGCAGCTGCTGCAGGTCGCTCCACGCGTCGCCGCCCGCGCCCACCGCCACGCGCTGGCGGGAGGCCAGGCGGCGGACCAGGCGGCGCAGCTGCAGCTGTTGCCAGGCCAGAACGCCCAGCGCCGCCACCGCCAGCGCAGCCCAGGGATGACCGATGACGAAGCCAACGGCCAGCGCAACGGCCAGTACGACCAGCGGTCGGCCCAGGGTCCTGCTCAGGGGAGGGTGCGCGTTGACAGACATTTCCATCAGTCTAGGCGCCCGGACGGTGAATCACACAGCGCTGAATCACGCAGCGCTGATTCACACGGCAGTGGAGAAACGGTAGCCGGCGCCACGCACGGTCTGCACCATCGTCGCCAGCCCACTCGGCTCCAGGGTCTTGCGCAGGCGGCGGATATGCACGTCCACGGTGCGCTCCTCCACGTATACGCTGCCGCCCCACACGTGATCGAGCAGCTGCGAGCGCGAATACACCCGCTCCGGATGGGTCATGAAGAAGTGCAGCAGCCGGAATTCGGTGGGGCCGATGTTGATCGGCTCCTCGTTGGCGTACACGCGGTGGGCGGCGCCATCGATGCGCAGGCCGCCCAGGGCCACGCTGCCGTCCTCGTCGTCTTCGCGCGAGCGGCGCATGACCGCGCGGATCCGGGCCAGCAGCTCGCGGGCGGAAAAGGGCTTGACCACGTAGTCGTCCACCCCGGCTTCCAGTCCGCCCACCCGGTCGTCTTCCTCGCCGCGGGCGGTGAGCATGATGATCGGCACCTCGCGGGTCAGATCTTCGCGGCGCCAGCGGCGGGCCAGCTCGAGGCCACTGGTACCCGGCAGCATCCAGTCCAGCAGGATCAGGTCGGGTACCTGGTCGGCAATGGCCGACTGCGCCTGGCGGGCGTCACCCGCGTGGACGGGCTCGTATTCACCCTTGCGCAGGGCGAACGCCACCATTTCGCGGATGGCGGGCTCGTCGTCGACGATCAGGATCCGTTTCTGCATGTGCTTTGTAACAACCTGCCTGATTGACCGTAGTCTGGATTAGACGACAGATTTGTGACCGCATCATGACATGCCGTAGTCAGGCCCCTGTGGAGGCGGCCGCGTGGCTGCGGGCCGGGCGGACAGGCGCATGGAAGCCGGGCTGAAGCAGCCGGCGCCGGAAATCAGCGTCGGCGCAGGTCGTCGTCGCGGATGCCCTGGCGCTGCAGCTCCAGCACGGTCGGGGTGATGGCGGCGATCCGGGCGTCGATCCGGGCGCGGGCGTAATAATCCAGGTCGTCACGCTGGCGCAGCGTGTTCAACTGCACCAGGGCCTGTTCGGCACGGCCGCTGAGGTAGGCGGCCTCGGCCCAGGCCTCGCCGGCGCGCACCGGATCGCCGGCGATCTCGCTGATCCGGGCGAAAGTGCGCTGGAACACCGGGTCATCGGTAGCGTCGCGCAGCAGCGGACGCAGCAGCGACTGGGCGCGCCTGCCGGCTTCGGCGGTATCCCGCTCCACCAGCACCGCGGCATAGGTGAGCGCCACGGCGCGGTCGTTGGGCAGGCGCCGGACCATGGTTTCGAAGCGCTCGTCGGCCTCCGCGATGCGGCCTGATTTGGCCAGCGCTTCGGCCAGCCCCAGCGACAGCCAGCGATCGCCGGGATGGTCCTGCAGCAGGGCGGCGAATTCATTGGCGGCGCGTGCCGCCTCGCCAGCCCGCATCCGGGCCAGGGCCAGGCCGTAGCGCTGGGCATCGGTCAGCGGCTCCGCGCGGCGCATGGCTTCGTATTCGTTGATCGCCTGGCGGGTGGTGTTGGCGCTGAGCACGCGCATGCGCTCGCGCGCCCAGCCGAAGATGACCGGATCGCCCGCGCCCGGATGCATGGACGGCATCTGCAGGTTCACCGGCAGCAGCGGATTGCTGGGCCGGCCGGGCGCGGGTGCAGCCACGTTGCCGTCAGGCACCTTGATCCGCTCGGTCAGCACCGCGTCGGGGGTGGAGGTGGTGGCCACCACGCTGTTGCGGCCCGCGTACTGCTCCGCGCGCTGGCGGGCTTCGGAGATCCGGGTGGTGGTGACCGGGTGGGTGCGCAGGTAGTCGGGCAGGCGCTCGCGCTCGGTGCCCTGGTTGACCCGCGATACCGCCTGCATGCGCTCGAACATCGAGGCCATGGCATCCACGTCGTAGCCGCTGCGGGCCAGGGTGCGCATGCCGATGCGGTCGGCTTCCGATTCGTTGGAACGGGTGTAGTCGATCTGCCGCTGCAGGGCCAGGCCCTGGATCGAGGCGATGGCGGCCATGCCGGCATCGCCCGACGATGTGCTGTCGGAGCCCGCAGCCAGGGCGATCGCGCCCAGCATGGCCAGCAGCATCGGTACGCTGTCGCGCTGCGCCCGTTCCACGCTGCGCAGCACGTGGCTCTGGGTCACGTGGACGATTTCGTGGGCCAGCACCGCGGCCACTTCATCTTCCGTTTCAGCCGTAAGCACCAGCCCCACGTTCACGCCGATATAGCCGCCCAGCGTGGCGAAGGCATTGATCGAGCGGTCGCGCATCATGAAGAAGGTGAACGACTGGCGCGGCTGGTCGCTGGCCGAGGCCAGGCGGGTGCCGGTGGTGCGCAGCCAGTGATCGATCAGCGGGTCTTCCAGCACCATGTCGTAGTGGCGCAGCTGGGCCAGCAGCATTTCCCCGTATTCCTCCTGCTGGGAGGGGCTGATCACGGTGCCCGCCGATGAGCCGATATCGGGCAGCCGGTTTTCCTGCGCGGCGGCATGGCTGCCGGCGAAGACCAGGGTAAGTACGGCTGCAATCAGGAAGGCGCGCATCTGGATTGTGTCGGCTCCGGGATTGGAAAGCGGCTGCAAAACGTGTGTGGCGTGCCGGGCGGGGTGTTGGAGGGCCAGAGCGTGAGGATGACGCGCCCGGGCGGAAGACGAGTGAATCACCCGTTAATTCTGCGTTGGCTCCCTTGATGGTTCCGCGCCCGCTGCGACGCAGGCCGCCTCCCTGTGCCGCAGTGTACGGGGCGCACTGGAAAAACCGGCACGTCGTACCCACACTTTGGACATCTTCCGCTGCCTCAAGTTTCCGGAGCCTGCCTTGGACAACGCCCAGACCGCCGCCCAGCCCCCCATCACGCTCTACACCAGCGCCATCTGCGCCTACTGCAATGCCGCCAAGCAGTTCCTGAAGGGCCGCGGCCTGGAGTGGACCGAAGTGCGGATCGACCAGGAGCCCGCCGAGCGCGAGCGCATGGTCGAGCGCACCGGTCGTACCTCGGTGCCGCAGATCTTCATCGGCGAGACCCACGTGGGCGGCTACGACGACATGATTGCGCTGCACCGGGCCGGCAAGCTGGATCCGCTGCTGGCCGGGGAGGGCGCGTGAGCACCGACGCCGAGGCCGACCGCGTCGCCGAGTTCACCGCCTTCCGCGAGCGTATGAACAAGCGCATCCTGGACGAGCCCAATCAGGTGGTGCGCCGGTTCTTTGCCCTGGATACCCAGGCCTACGCCGATGGCGCGCTGGATGTGAAAACCAAGGAGCTGCTGGGGCTGGTGGCCTCGCTGGTGCTGCGCTGCGATGACTGCATCAGCTATCACGTGGCCCAGTGCCGCAGCGCCGGTGCCAGCCGCCAGGAGCTGTTTGAAACCTTCTCCATCGGCCTGGTGGTGGGCGGCTCGATCGTGATCCCGCACCTGCGCCGGGCGGTGGATTTCCTCGATCAGCTGGAGCGTGGGGAAGCCGAGGCTCCGGCGGGGCATTCGCACGACTGAGCGGGGTCTCTGCGCCGCCTGACCCCAAAGTCGAGCCCTGGTCGCACTGCAGGCGGCCCGGCGTTCCGGCATAATTGGCGGCTCACTTCCCATCACGCGCCGCGGGCCCGCTGCGGTGCCTTTCTGCACGGAAATCCCCCCAATGTCCCAGAAAATCACGGTGATCCGCGGCGACGGCATCGGTCCGGAAATCATGGATGCCACGATTCATGTGCTCGACGCCATGGGTCTCGGCCTGACCTACGAAGAGGCCGACGCCGGCCTGGCCGCGCTGGAAAAGCACGGTGAACTGCTGCCTGCCGCCACCCTGGAATCGATCCAGCGCAACAAGGTGGCCCTCAAGAGCCCGCTGACCACGCCGGTGGGCGAGGGCTTCAGCTCGATCAACGTGGCCCTGCGTCGCCACTTCGACCTGTACGCCAATGTGCGTCCGGCCAAGAGCTACCCCAACACTCTGGCCCGCTTCCCGGGTGAGGTGGACCTGATCACCGTGCGCGAGAACACCGAAGGTGCGTACATCGGCGAAGGCCAGGAACTCAGCGAGGACGGCGCCACCGCCACCCTGCTGCAGAAGGTCACCCGCAAGGGGTCCGAGCGCATCGTCCGCTACGCCTTCGAACTGGCCCGCAGCACCGGCCGCAAGAAGGTCACCGTGGTGCACAAGGCCAACATCCTCAAGACCACTTCGGGCCTGTTCCTGAAGGTGGCGCGCGAGGTGGCCGCCGAGTATCCGGAGATCGAATGCAGCGAGATGATCGTCGACAACGCCTGCATGCAGCTGGTGATGCGCCCGGAGCAGTTCGAGATCCTGGTGACCACCAACCTGTTTGGCGACATCATCTCCGACCTGTGCGCGGGTCTGATCGGTGGCCTGGGCCTGACCCCGGGCGCGAACATCGGTCACGACGTGGCGATCTTCGAGGCCGTGCACGGCACCGCCCCGGACATTGCCGGGCAGGGCAAGGCCAACCCGGGCGCGCTGCTGCTGGGCGCCGCGCAGATGCTTGATCACATGGGCATGCCCGAGCAGGGTGAGCGCCTGCGCCAGGCCATGGTGGCCACCCTGGATGCCAAGGATTCGCTGACCGCCGACCTGGGCGGCACCGGTTCCACCATGGACTACGCCAGGGCCATCGCCAGCCGGCTCTGAGCTCCTGCGCCGCCGTGCCGGAACGCATCGCGCGTTCCGGCACGGAGTGGCCATGTTCCATTTTTCGCACGCGAGTGTCCCGGCGCCGCCAGTGACGGCCGCGGCCAAGCCGATCACAATCGGTGCTTTCGCCCCGGGGACGCCTGCTCATGACCACCCGCGCAAGCGCGCTCGCGCTGACGCCGCTGCTGTTGTTTCTCGCCCTGTTCTTCGGGGCCGGTCTGTATTTCACCGCCCAGGGCGAGCCCATGGGCTTCTACCAGCTGCGCGCGCCGGTGGCGATCCTGCCGGCGCTGGCGCTGGCCGTCTGGCTGGCGCACAGGCGCGGGCTGAAGGCCAACGAAGTGCTGCTGCAGGGCATGGGCGATCCGAACATCGTCCTGATGTGCCTGATCTTCCTGCTGGCGGGCGCGTTTGCCTATGTATCCAGCGCAGTGGGTGCTGTGGATGCGGTGGTGGCGCTGGGGCTCGGCACGCTGCCGCCGGCGCTGGTGTTGCCCGGCCTGTTCCTGCTGTCCTGCTTCATCTCGCTCGCCATCGGCAGCTCGATGGGCACCGTCGCCGCGGTGGTGCCCATCGCGTTGGGGGTGGCCGATGCCGCCGGGCTGGATCGTGCGCTGGTGGTGGGCGCGGTGATCGGCGGGGCGATGTTCGGTGACAACCTTTCGGTCATTTCCGATACCACCATTGCCGCCACCCGGACCCAGGGCGCGCAGATGCGCGACAAGTTCCGCGAGAACTTCCGCATCGCGGCACCCGCCGCGGTGATCACCATGGGGCTGCTGCTGTTCCTGGGCGATGCGGCCCCGGTGGAACAGGCCGCCAGCGGCGTGTCCCCGTGGCTGGCGCTGCCGTACCTGGTGGTGCTGGCGCTGGCGCTGGCAGGGCTGGACGTACTGGTGGTGCTGGCGATCGGCCTGGTGCTGGCCGGCGGGTTCGGCGTCGTCCTCGGCGACGGCTATGACGTCGTGACCTACGTGGGCGATATCTGGATGGGCTTCGACAGCATGGTGGAGATCCTGCTGCTGTCGTTGCTGATCGGCGGGCTGAGCGCACTGATGAAGGCGGGCGGCGGGCTGGCCTGGCTGACCCAGCTGATCTCCCGCATCGCCCGCGGCCATCGGGGCCGGCGCACGGGGGAGTTCAGCATTGCCGCGCTGTCGGCCACCACGGATGCGTTCACCGCCAACAACACCGTGGCGATCCTGATCAGCGGCAGCGTGGCCAAGGATATTGCTGAACAGCACGGGATCAGTCCGCGCCGCTCGGCCAGCGTGCTGGATATCTTTGCCTGCGTGATGCAGGGCGTGCTGCCCTATGGTGCGCAGATCCTGCTGGCCGCCTCGCTGGCGGCGGTGTCGCCGCTGGCCCTGGCCGGCAAGGTCTACTACTGCTGGATCCTGGCCGTGGTAGCGATCGGCTTCATGCTCTGGCCAAGTCGGCGAGCCGCGGCGAAGCAATGAAAAAAGGGCGCCCCAGGGCGCCCTTTTTCGATCGAGCCGGACTGGTTCAGTCGCGCGACTGCAGCTTGGCCAGCAGGCGCAGGAACTCGATGTACAGCCACACCAGGGTGACCATCAGGCCGAAGGCGCCGTACCACTCCATGTACTTGGGTGCGCGGGCCTGGACGCCGGTTTCGATCATGTCGAAGTCCAGCACCAGGTTCAGTGCCGCGATCACCACCACGAACAGGCTGAAGCCGATGCCGATCAGCCCCGAATCGTGGATCATCGGGATGTTGATGCCGAACAGGCCCAGCACGATCGTGGCCAGGTACACCAGCATGATCCCGCCGGTGGCCGCCACCACGCCCATCTTGAAGTTCTCGGTGGCCTTCACCAGGCCCGAGCGGTAGGCGAACAGCATCGCGAACAGGGTGCCGAAGGTCAGCATCACCGCCTGCAGCACGATGCCTTCGAATTGGAAGTTGTACATCGCCGAAATC
>DXCY01000218.1 GCA_019115725.1 Candidatus Luteimonas excrementigallinarum | reverse complement strand
TATAATATTTCATCACCGCATATCACTGGCCGAAGGTCATGGCTATCACAGACTCCCGCTTGCGCAAGGCCGATCGCGTTGGACTCGCGGCGTCGTTCCTGTGTGCCGTGCACTGCGCCCTGCTGCCGCTGGCGCTGGCAGTGCTGCCGGCGCTGGGGCTCAATGTGGGCGGCTGGATTGATTTCGACCAGGCCTTCGTGGTGTTCGCCACCGTGCTGGGCCTGACCACGATGACGCTGGGCTACCGTCGGCATCGGGCGTTCCGGGCCTGGGCGCTGCTGGTGCCGGGGCTGGCGCTGGTGTGGGCGGGGTCGTTTACCTGGCTGCATGACCACGGCCCGGCCCATGTGGGAATCATGGTGACCGGCGGGCTGCTGCTGGCGGGCGCCCATTTGCTGAATCTGAGGCTCACCCACGGCCGTCCGGGCTGATTGCGGGCCCGCCGCATGCTAGCATTTACCGGTTACGCGCCGGAAAGCCGGCGCGCTGGCCTCATCCGCATATCCAGGAGCATTTCAATGGGCAAGGGCGATCGCAAGACCCTCAAGGGCAAGCGCTACAACTCCAGCTACGGCAACAGCCGGCTGCACCGCGTCAAGCAGGCAGCCGCTGCCACGGAATCCGCTTCCACCGCTGGCAAGCGCGTGGCCAAGCCGACCAAGAAGGTCGTGTCGAAGAAGACCGTTGTAAAGGAATAATCGTCCCTGAGGCGATTTGAAAAAGCCCGCTTCCAAGCGGGCTTTTTGGTTTCCGCGAGCCAGGCCCGGTGCCGCTGGCCCGGGGGCTTCTTTTCCTGTTGCGCGCACCCATGCGCGGATGGTATTTGCGGGGTGCAACCAAACAGGAAGGTCGTCATGAGAATCAATGGAAACCGTTTTCTGGTCATCTATTCCGGGCTGCTCACCGCAGTCATGTGCACGGTCGTGCTGACCGGGGCCACCTCCACCGGCAAGGCATCGTTCCAGGAGATTGATGTGCAGCGGCTCAACCTCCGCGAGCCCGATGGAACGCTGCGCTACGTGCTCTCCAGTTCCGCGCATTTTCCCGGAGCGATCATCCGGGGCGAAGAGTATCCGCACCCGCGACCACAGGCCGGCATGCTGTTCTACAACGACGAGGGCACCGAGGTTGGGGGACTGATCTTCGCCGGCGCTCGTGATGGGGAAGGCAACGTATCTTCGGGAGGTAGCCTGACTTTTGACCGCTATGAACAGGACCAGATCGTGCAGATCATGGGCTTGGACCGTCGCGGTCGGCAGCTGGCCGGGATGCAGGTGTCGGATCGGCCGGATCGGTCGATTGCCGAGGACTTCCAGGAAAATGCGCAGCTGGACAATCTGCCTGCGGATGAGCGCAGGGAGCTGATGCGCGAGCGCCATGCGGAAAGCTACTACGGCGCCAACCGTCTGTTTGTTGGCCGCAACGGTGGCGGTGACGCCACTCTGGTGCTCAACGATGCCGCGGGGAACCCGCGCATGGTCCTGAAGGTGGCACCGGAGGGGGAGGCTTCGATCGAGTTCCTGGACGATGCTGGCGAAGTGGCCCACCGCCTGGCACCGGAGGTTTCGGCGCAGTAGGCGGGCTGAACAGGGCATTGGCATCTGCATGCGGACGCCAATGCCCTTCAGTCAGTGCGATGGAGCTTCAGCGCCCGGCGGCAGCCTCGATCGCGGTCCAGGCCCGCAGCATGTTGCCTCCCAGGATCTTGCGGATGTCGTCATCGCTGTAGCCGCGCTGCTGCAGGCCGGCGACCAGGTGCGGGAAGTCGGCCACGGTGCGCAGGTTTTCCGGCAGGTCGCCGCCCACGCCATCAAAGTCCGAACCCAGGCCAATGTGATCGATGCCGACCAGCTTCACGCCGTGGTCGATCTGGTCGAGCACCGGATCGATGGTGATGTCCGGCACGGGGTGGGTTTCTTCCCAGTTGCGTTCGAACGCGCTGCGGTCTTCGGTGGGCTCGCCGGCAGCCCGCAGCTCGGCGTTGCGGCGTTCAAACTCGTCGGCGGCTACGAAGTAGGCCTGGATGTCAGCGGCTGCCTGTCCATCCAGGAACATGGTGCCGAACGGAATCTGGATCACGCCGCCGGTTGCTGCGATCTCCTTGGCCAGTTCGTCATCCAGGTTGCGCTCGAAGCCCGGGGTGAAGTGGCGGAAGCCCGAGTGGCTGGCGATGACCGGGGCGGTGCTGACCTCGATCACGTCGCGTGCGGTCTCGTCGGACACGTGCGACACGTCAACGATCATGCCCAGCCGGTTCATCTCTGCAATCACTTCGCGGCCGAACGGGCTCAGTCCGTTCCACTTGCGCTCAAGCGTGTAGGACGAATCACCAATGCGGTTGTTGCCGCTGTGGGTCAGGCCGATGTAGCGCACGCCGCGATTGAAGAAAGCCTCCACCTGGGAGACGTCGTCGCCCAGCGGCCCGGCGTTCTCCATGCCCATGGACAGCAGCACGCGACCGCCTTCGCGCAATGTTTCCACATCGCCGGGCGAGGTGAGGATGGCGAACTTGTCCGGGTGCCGGCCTGCCAGCGCTTCCACCGCGTCGATCTGGTTGTGGGCATGCTGGCGCGCGGTGCCGGCTTCGTCGCGGCCGTGCGAGGTGTAGATCGCCATGAAGCCCACGTCCAGGCCGCCGGCGCGTGCACGCGGGTAGTCGAATTCGCGGTCCGGGGCGTCGACGCCGAGGTCGGCCCAGCGGCTGAGCAGCAGGCCGGGGGCATCGATATGGGTGTCGACGATGATGGCGTCCTGGGCCAGCTGGCGGGCCGCTTCGGGCGCATCCTGCGCGGTCACGGTGGAGGCGGCGAACATGACGGCGGCGGCAAGCAGCGAGCGACGAAGCATGGAATCTCCAGAGGTGCGAAAAGGCAGCCCCGAAAGATACGCCATCCACACTCGCGTGTAGAACGCGATCAGATGATGCGCTGGCCTGCGGCGTGCACGCTGCGGGCTAGCTGGCCGCCCAGCCAGTAGCAGAGCTCGGCGGGCTGGGCCACGTTCCAGTGCACGAAGTCCGCGCGCATGCCCGGGCGCAGCACGCCGCGGTCATCCATGCCCAGCGCCCGCGCCGCGTTGACGGTGGCCGCGCGCAGCGCTTCTTCAGGGGTCAGCCGGAACAGGGTGCAGCCCAGCTGCATGCCCTGGCGCAGGGACAGCAGAGGCGCGGTGCCGGGATTGCAGTCGGTGGCGAGCGCCATTGGCACGCCGTGGGCGCGGAAAGCATCGATGGGCGGCAGCCGGGTTTCACGCAGCACGTGGAAAGCGCCGGGCAGCAGCACGGCCACGGTGCCGGCCTGGGCCATCGCTTCCACGCCAGCCGCCGAGGTGTATTCAACGTGGTCAGCCGACAGGCCGTCGAACTGGGCCACCAGTCCGGCACCGCCGCCATCGCTGAGCTGGTCAGCGTGCAGCTTTACCGGCAGGCCAAGCGCACGTGCGGCGTCAAAGACGCGCCGGGTCTGTTCAATGCTGAAGCCGATGGTTTCGGCGAACGCATCCACCGCATCCACCAGACCCTCGTCGTGCAGGCGCGGGAGCCACTCCACCACGGCGTCGATGTAGTCATCGGCGCGGTCGGAAAACTCGGGGGGCAGAGCGTGTGCGGCCAGGTAGGTGGTGCGAACCTCGACGCCAAGCTCGTCACCAATGCGTCTGGCCACGCGCAGCATGCGGCGCTCGCTGTCGAAATCCAGGCCGTAGCCGGACTTGATCTCCAGGGTGGTCACGCCATCGGCCACCAGTGCCTGCGCGCGCGGCAGTGATTCTGCGAGCAGCTGGTCCTCGCTGGCCGCACGCACGGCGCGCACCGAGGACACGATGCCGCCACCGGCGCGGGCGATGTCCTCGTAGCTGGCGCCCTTGAGGCGCTGCTCGAACTCGCCGGCGCGGTTGCCGGCAAACACCAGGTGGGTATGGCAATCAATCAGTCCCGGCGTGACCAGGCCGCCGCCAAGGTCGATCACGTTGCCCGACAGCGTGTTGGGGTCGGCAGGCAGGGCGGTGCGCGGCCCGGCGTGGACGATCACACCATCACGCCAGCCCAGCGCGCCGTCTTCCACCAGGCCGTAGCCGCTGTCGCCGTCCAGCGTGGCCAGCGTGGCGCCGAGGACCAGTCCATCCCAGGGAGTACGTTCGGATTCGCTCATGCGGCTGATTCTACGGGAGCGCGGCGCACGGCTCTGTGAGAGGCGTGGCTGCGCAGGACCATCGCCCGGGCCACAATGTGGCCATGGACAACCCAGTGACCCGAACCGACAGCGGCTGGCGCCTGCCCGCCATTCCCAACCTGCATTCGCATGCGTTCCAGCGCGCCATGGCCGGCATGGCCGAGCGCCGTACCGACCCGGCCGATTCATTCTGGACCTGGCGCGAAACCATGTACCGTTTCGCCGAACGGATGACCCCCGACACCATGCGCGCGGTGGCTGCGCAGCTGTATGTGGAAATGCTGGAAGCCGGCTACGGATCGGTGTGCGAGTTCCAGTACGTGCACCACCAGCCCGACGGCCGGCCCTATGACGATCCGGCGGAAATGTCGCTGGCACTGGTGGAAGCGGCGCGCGACACCGGCATCCGCATGACCCTGCTGCCGGTGCTGTACATGAGCGGCGGGTTCGATGGCCGTCCGCTGACGGATCGGCAGGCGCGCTTCGGCCACGATGTGGACGGCTACCTGCGCCTGCTTGAGCGGCTGCGCGCGCTGGAGGACAACCAGCTGCGGGTGGGCGCGTGCTTCCACAGCCTGCGCGCCGTGCCCGAAGAGGCGATGCGGCTGACCCTGCAGGCGCTGCCGGCCGATCTGCCCGTGCACATCCATATTGCCGAACAGACCGCCGAGGTCGAGGACAGCCTGGCGGTACGCGGTACGCGGCCGGTGCAATGGCTGTACGACACCTTCGACGTGGACGCGCGCTGGGCCCTGGTGCACGCCACCCATCTCACCGCGGAGGAAACCGGCCGGATCGCGGCCAGCGGCGCCACCGTGGTGCTGTGCCCGACCACCGAAGCCAACCTGGGCGACGGGCTGTTCCCGCTGCAGGCCTATCTGGAGGCAGGCGGCCGCTGGGGCATCGGTTCGGATTCGCACATCTCGGTGTCGCCGGTGGAGGAGCTGCGCTGGCTGGAATACGGCCAGCGCCTGATTGCGCGGCGGCGGAATATCGCCGTGGGGCATTCTGAGAGCGTGGGCGAGACCCTGCTGCACGGGGCGCTGGAGGGCGGCGTCCATGTGACCGGCTTCAGCGCGCAGGAGACATTGCAGACGGACTGGATCGAACTGGATCCGCAGGCGCCGGTGCTGGTGGGCGCGACCGCCGATGACGTCGTGGACCGTTGGGTTTTCAGCGGCAACCAACCAGTGGTGGAAACGGTGTGCGTCGACGGGGAAACGCTGGTGAGCGCCGGCCGCCACCGTAACCGTGAAGCAGTTTTTTCAGACTACCGCCAAGCCATCAACGATCTGACCCGGTAGGTCGGGGCTACGCCCCC
>DXCY01000217.1 GCA_019115725.1 Candidatus Luteimonas excrementigallinarum | reverse complement strand
CTTGGCCGGGTTGACGTTCTTGTTGGTCCAGTCCATTTCGGACACGTGCACCAGGCCCTCGACGCCCGGCTCGATTTCCACGAACGCACCGTAATCGGTGACGTTGGAGACCTTGCCGAACACGCGGGTGTTGGACGGGTAGCGGCGCGAGATGTTGTCCCACGGATCCTCGCCCAGCTGCTTGAGGCCCAGGCTGACGCGGTTGCGCTCGCGGTCGTACTTGAGCACGCGCACTTCCAGCTCCTGGCCCACTTCCACCACCTCGGACGGATGGCGCACGCGCTTCCATGCCATGTCGGTGATGTGCAGCAGGCCGTCGATGCCGCCCAGGTCCACGAATGCGCCGTAGTCGGTCAGGTTCTTGACCACGCCCGGCAGCACTGCGCCCTCGACCAGCTTCTCCATCAGCGCCTCGCGCTCTTCGGAGTGCTCGCTCTCGACCACGGCGCGGCGCGACACCACGACGTTGTTGCGGCGACGGTCAAGCTTGATGAGCTTGAACTCCAGGTCCTTGCCTTCCAGGTACGCGGGGTCGCGGACCGGGCGCACGTCGACCAGGGAGCCCGGCAGGAACGCGCGCACGTCCTTGATGTCGACGGTGAAGCCGCCCTTGACCTTGCCGCTGATCTTGCCGGTCACGGTCTCGTCGTTTTCCATGGCTTCTTCCAGCTCGTCCCACACCATGGCGCGCTTGGCCTTCTCGCGCGACAGTACGGTTTCGCCGAAGCCGTTTTCGAGCGCGTCCAGCGCCACCTTGACGGTGTCGCCTTCGGCAACGTCGATCTCGCCGTCGTCGTTACGGAACTGTTCGATGGGCACGATGCCCTCGGACTTGAGTCCGGCGTTGATGACGACCACGTCGGTACGCACCTGGACAACGGTGCCGGTGACGATGGCGCCTGGCTTGAGCTTGGCCAGGTCGGTCTGACTGGCTTCGAACAGCTCTGCAAATGATTCGGTCATTAATTGATATCCGGTTGATGACACAGGCCGCGCGTTACAAAGCAGGTCCAGCGGAACTTTGCCTGCACGCGGTGGTCCACCCGTTTGGTCGGCCGGCGCGGGATTGCGCATGGGGCCGCTGAGTGTTGTGGTTGAAAAGGACAAATCCGCCGGTCACCCGGCGGGGCTTATTCTGCTGGTGCGGGGTCTCCGTCCAGGGTGCGTGCCGGCAACAGGGCCAGTACGCGCCCGACGACCGTTTCGATGTCCAGGCCGGTGGTGTCGATGTGGACGGCGCCTTCGGCCGGCCGCAGCGGCGCCACCGCGCGACTGGCGTCACGGGCGTCGCGGGCGAGGATCTCGCGCAGCAGACCCGCCAATGTAACCGAAACCCCCTTGTCCCTCAACTGTTTATAGCGCCTTTCGGCGCGTTCCTCCGCGCTGGCGGTCAGGAACACCTTGTAGGGGGCGTCCGGAAAAATCACCGTACCCATGTCGCGGCCGTCCGCAACCAGTCCCGGCGCTCGCCTGAATGCGCGCTGGCGCTCTTTCAACGCCTCCCGCACTTCGGGGATGGCGGCGATTGCCGAGGCCGCCGCGCCGGCGGTTTCGGTACGCAGCTCGGTGGTGGCGTCCACATCGTTGACCAGCACCCGCGGCTCCCCTTCCCCGCCGTCGCTGAAGCGCACCTGGGTGTCAAAGGCGCAGCGCACCAGCGCCGAGGCGTCGGAAAGGTCCAGATTCGCCCATCCGGCCGCCACCCCCACGGCCCGGTACAGGGCGCCCGAGTCCAGGTAATGCCAGCCCATCCGCGCGGCAACGGCGCGGCTGATCGTGCCTTTTCCAGAGCCGGAGGGGCCGTCGATGGTGAGTACGGGCAGGGAGGACGCTGGGGCAGATTGGGTCATGGATGCGGCATCATTGGCGGGGTCGGGCCGGCAAGTGTAATGCCCGCCGCGGCGCCATCGGCCGCCCCGGATGCCGGCCCAACGGGCGGACGGGAAGTCCGGCAAAACTCCCTCTTGCCCCCGATCCAGAAAAACGCTACGATTGGCGGCTTATTTCCGCCGCTCCAATTTTCAGAGGTTCGTCATGAAGGTCCTGTCCTCCCTGAAGTCGGCGAAGACCCGCCACCGCGACTGCAAGGTCGTTCGCCGTCGCGGCAAGGTCTTCGTGATCTGCAAGTCCAACCCGCGTCTCAAGGCGCGTCAGCGCTGAGTTTCGCGCCGAGCGGCCCTGCCGCATCCGGCCGGTTGTGAGTTCGGGGTCGCAGAAATGCGGCCCCGATTCTTTTCCGGCAGGCAAAAACGGCGCGCTCCCGCCGCTTCTGCTTACAATCGGCCGCTCTTATCGAGGGGAGGAATCGCGCCATGAACCGCATCATTCATTTCCAACGTGTCGCCCGGCCGCGTATCGCGCTGGCCCTGTCGACGGCCATCCTGCTGGCCATGGCCGGCACCGCCTCGGCCGATGTGCTGCTGATCGAGCGTGTCGAAGCCCAGACACAGGTCGCCCTGCCCGAGCGCGGCATGAGCATGCACCAGGTGGAACAGCGGTTCGGACAGCCCAGCGAGCGGCTGGATACGCGCGGTGGCCAGAAGAGCCAGTGGCCGGCGATCAATCGCTGGGTGTACCCGCAGTTCACCGTATATTTCGAGCGTGACCGCGTGGTCAACGCGGTGCTCAACCAGGCCACTCCCAACGAAACCGGCCCCAAGCCGGCGATCCGCTGATCCATGACCCCAGGTCAGGTGCGTTTCCCCGCCGAGTGGGAGCCACAGTCCGCGGTGCTGCTTGCATGGCCGCACGCCGGTACCGACTGGGCCGATCGGCTGGGCGAGATCGAAGACAGCTATGTTGAGCTGGTGGCGGCGATTGCCCGCTTCCAGCCCGCGATCGTGTGTATTGCCGATGCCGACGTGGAAGCCTACGCCCGCGCACGTCTGGCATCGGCCCGGATCGATATGGACCGGGTCCACTTCGTGGAAGTGGAATACGACGACACCTGGCTGCGCGACACCGGCCCAGTCACCCTGAGTGAAGGCGCCCTGAGTGAAGACGGGGGGTTCCGCCTGCTGGATTTCCGCTTCACCGGATGGGGCGGAAAATTCGGTGCGGAGCGGGATGACCGCCTGGTCGCACAGTTGCACGCATCTGGAATCTTTGGCAGCAATGTCGTGCAATCCATTGATTTTGCACTGGAAGGTGGCGCCATTGAGACTGATGGTTCCGGTACGCTGCTGAGTACCCTGCACTGCCTGCAGGAGCGCCATCCCACGCTGTCAGAGGCGGAGCTGGAGGCGCGCCTGGGGGAATGGCTGGGGCAGGATCGCTTCCTGTGGCTGCGGCACGGTTATCTGGAGGGCGATGACACCGATGCCCACATCGATACCCTGGCCCGCTTCGCCGCGCCGGATGCCATCGTCTACCAGGCCTGCGACGATCCGGCCGACGGCCATTTCGCCGAGCTGCAGGCAATGGCGCAGGAACTTGCCGCGATGCGCACCCGTGATGGCGCGCCGTACCGGCTGTTCGCACTGCCGTGGCCTTCGCCGGTACTCGACGGCGAGCGGCGCCTGCCCGCCTCGTATGCGAATTTCCTGATCCTCAATGACGCGGTGCTGGTGCCCGCCTATGACGATCCCGCCGATCCGGCTGCGGCCGCAGTGCTGGCCGAGGCTTTCCCCGGCCGCGAAATCGTTCCGGTTCCGGCCCGCGCCCTGGTCTGGCAGAACGGCAGCATCCACTGCCTCACCATGCAGATGCCCGAAGGCAGCGTCGATCTCTGAAGCTTCTGCCGCGCCTTCGCGCGGCAATCCGCTGCCCGCCCTACAATACGCCGCATGAAAAACAAGACCCTTCCCGTCGCGCTGATCCAGGAGCGCAACCACGGCGACGCCGAGGAAAACCTCGCCGTCATCGAGACCCGCGTTGCCGAGGCTGCTGCCGCCGGCGCGCGGCTGGTGATGCTACAGGAACTGCACAACGGCCCGTATTTCTGCCAGCACGAATCGGTGGACGAGTTCGATCGTGCCGAGTCCATCCCCGGCCCGAGTACCGAGCGCCTGTCCGCGATGGCCCGGCAGCACGGCATCGTCATCGTCGGCTCGCTGTTCGAGCGCCGCGCCCCCGGCCTGTACCACAACACCGCGGTGGTACTGGAAAGCGACGGCACCCTGCTGGGCAAGTACCGCAAGATGCACATCCCCGACGACCCGGGTTTCTACGAGAAGTTCTACTTCACCCCGGGCGACATGGGCTTCACCCCGATCGACAGCTCGGTTGGCCGCCTCGGCCTGCTGGTGTGCTGGGACCAGTGGTATCCGGAAGCCGCGCGCCTGATGGCGCTGGCCGGCGCCGAGGTGCTGCTCTACCCCACCGCGATCGGCTGGGATCCCAATGACGACGACGCCGAGAAGCAGCGCCAGCGCGACGCCTGGATCATCAGCCATCGCGGCCATGCGGTGGCCAACGGGCTGCCGGTGCTGAGCTGCAACCGCGTCGGTCACGAGGCTTCACCGCTGGGCGCCTCGGGTATCGACTTCTGGGGCAACAGCCATGTGCTGGGTCCGCAGGGTGAATTCCTGGCCGAGGCCGGCGGCGATCCGGAAGTGCTGCTGGCCGAGATCGACCTGGCCCGCAGCGAAGACGTGCGCCGCTGGTGGCCGTTCCTGCGCGACCGTCGCATCGACGCCTACAGCGATCTGCTGCGCCGCTACATCGATTGAATACCTCCGAAAGCAGGCCCAGCCAATCCATGACAGATCCCAAGCCCTCGCTGTGGCAGGAGCAGCCGCATGTCGTCGTCGAGCGCGACGGTGTCCGCTACACGCTGCTGGGCACCGCCCACGTGTCCCGCGCCAGCGTGGATGCGGTCGAGGATGCGATTGAAACCGGTGGTTTCGACACCGTGGCCGTCGAGCTCGACCAGGCCCGCATGCAGGCCCTCACCAATCCCGATTCGCTGGCCAGGCTCGACCTGGTGCAGGTGATCCGCAAGGGCCGCGTGGCCATGTTCGCCGCCAATCTCGCCCTGGCTGCCTACCAGCGCCGCCTGGCGGAGCAGCTGGGGATCGAGCCCGGCGCGGAACTGAAGCGCGCGGCCGCCGTGGCCAAAGAGCGCGGCCTGGCGCTGGAGCTGATCGACCGCGACGTGGGCCTGACGTTCCGCCGCGCATCGGGCAGCCTCGGCTTCCTGGGCAAGATGAAGCTGGCCAGCGGCCTGTTCGCGGGCCTGCTCAGCAGCGACGAGATGGAGGAGGAGGAGATCGAGAAGCTCAAGCAGGGCGACATTCTCGAATCCACCTTCGGCGAGTTCGCCCAGAGCAGCCCTGCCCTGTATGAAAGCGTGATCAGCGAGCGCGACCGCTACATGGCCGCGCGCCTGCGCCAGGTGCCATCCGGATCGAGGGACGTGCTGGCGGTGGTGGGGGCCGGACACCTGGCCGGCCTGGCACGCCATCTGGCCGAGGACCAGGGGCGTCCGCAGGAAACCCTCGACGGACTGGAGCACGTGCCGCCTGCCCGCGGCATGCGCTGGATCGGCACCGCCATCATGGTGCTGATCCTGGCGATGATCGGCTGGGGCTACTGGCAGGGCGGCGTGGATGTGGGCCGGCAGCTGGTGACGCAGTGGGTGATGATCACCGCCGGTTTCGCCGCGCTGGGCACGATCCTGGCCGCGGGACATCCGCTGGGGGTGATCGCGGCGGCGATCTCGGCCCCGCTCAAACCGTTCCGTCCGCCGGGCGTGTCTCCGGGACTGTTCAGCGGGCTGATCGAGGCCCATTTCCGCAAGCCCGCCTACGGCGACTTCCTCGCCCTGCGCGACGATGCCGGCAGCCTGCGCGGCTGGTACCGCAACCGGGTCTCGCGGACCCTGCTGAACTTCATCCTGACCAACATGGGCTCGAGCCTGGGCGTCTGGGTCGCCGGCCTGCTGATCGCCGGCCGGCTGATGTCCTGACTGTTTACGCGCCTTCCCGCGCGGGGCGCGCTCCCACCGGACCGGTGCGGGCGCGGCGGATGACGCGGCGGGTGCTGTTGGCCAGGTCATCGAGGATGGCGTAGATGGTCGGCAGGAACAGCAGGCTGACCACGGTCGAGAACGCCAGCCCGCCGGCCACCGCGCGGGCCATCGGCGAATAGGCCAGGCCGCCCAGCACCACCGTCTCACTGAGTGAGATCGGCACCATCGCCAGCACTGCCGTGCCCATGGTCATCAGGATCGGGCGCAGGCGCTCCCGGCTGCCGGCCACCAGCGCATCGGTGCGGTTCATGCCGGTACGGCGCAGGTTGTTGATGTGCTCAACCATGATGATGCCGTTGTTCACCACCACGCCCATCAGCACCAGGATGCCGATGAAGGCCATCACCGTGAACGCGGTGCCGGTGGCCCAGAACAGCCAGAACACGCCCAGGATCGAGAACAGCACGCAGCTCATGATCGCCGAGGGGAACAGCAGCGATTCGAACACCGCGGCCATCACCACGTAGATCATCACGATGGCCAGCAGCAGGTTGAACATCATCTGGCCCATGGCCTGCTGGTCTTCCTCGAACCCGCTGCCGGCAAAGCTGTAGCCGTATCCGGCCGGGAACGCCACCGCGTCCAGGGTCTGCACCATCGCGGCGCGGGCCTCGGCCATGGTGGCTTCGCCGCCCAGGTTGGCCTGGATTGCCAGGGAGGTCTGGCGGTCACTGCGGGTGATCCGGTTGGCGGCGGGGTCGATGGAAATATCGACCATGGCCAGCAGCGGCACCGTACGCCCGTCCGGGGCACGCACGGTGAAGGTGGCGATGTCCTCGGCGCTGTACTCCTCCGCGCCGGCGAACCGCACCCACACCGGCACCTCGGTATCGCCGCGGCGGAACTCGCGCAGCTGGCTGCCGCGCAGCGCTAGGCCGACGAAGGTCGAGACCTGCTCGGCGGTGAAGCCGAAGGCGGCGGCACGCTCGCGGTCCACGCGCACGTTCAGCTCGTTGGTGCGGTCCCCGGCGTCCACGCGCACATCACGCAGCTCCGGTCGCTGGGCCAGGATCGGCACCAGTTCCTGGCCCATGGTGCGCAGCACTTCCATGCTGTCGCCCACCAGCTGCACCTGCACATTCTGTCCAAGGCCCCCGCCCTGCTCGCCGCTGCCGCGCACGCCGATCTCGGCGCGGGCTGATTCCGGCAGGTCGGCGCTGATTGCCTCGGCGATCGGGCGGGTATCGCGCACGCTGTCTTCCAGGGTGATCATGGTGCCGGCATCGCTCTGCTCGCCGAACCAGGAATACACCTGGGTGATACGGAACCGCTCGCGGTTCTCGTCCAGGTAGCGTTCGACACGCGCCACCTCGTCGGACACCTGATCCAGCGTATAGCTGCCCTTCCACTGGTAGTAGAGCTGCAGCTCGCCGGCTTCGCCGCCGCCGAACATGTCGAACTTGGTCTGCGTCA
>DXCY01000216.1 GCA_019115725.1 Candidatus Luteimonas excrementigallinarum | reverse complement strand
GGAACATCACCACCGGCCAGCCGAACAGGAAGCCGATGGCATAGATCATGCCGTCGAAACCGCTGACATAGACCATGCCGGCGATGCCCAGGAACGAGGCCGCCGACAGGTAGTCACCGGCAATCGCCAGGCCATTCTGGAAGCCGGTGATACCACCGCCGGCGGTGTAGAAATCCGACGTGGTCTTGGTGCGCCGCGCGGCCCACCAGGTGATGAACATCGTGGCCACGATGAACACCAGGAACATCACGATGGCCGAGGTATTGGCCTGTCCGGGGGCGGCGGCCAGTGCCGGCACCGGAAGCAGGGCTGCAGCCGCAGCAAGGGCGCGGCGGCTCATGCCACGTCCCTCAGTACGGCTTCAAGCAGCGGATCGAAATACTTGTTCGAGAAATGCACGTACGCGGCGATCATCACCACCGCGCTCACCGCCACAATGGTGGCTGTCAGCACGCCGATGCTCATGGTGAAGCCGGCCCCGATGGGGCGCGAAAACAGTTCAGGCAGGTACGCCAGGGTCACGATGAAGCCCGCGTAGATCACGATCATCACCGCGAAAAACGCCAGGCTCACCCGGGTGCGCTTGTGTACCAGCTCCTGGTACTTCGGGTGCTCCACCACCCGACGGACCATCTCGTCGTTCTGCATCTCCACTCCCTCCATTCATGGCTGCCCCGTGTCCCGAACGCCCGCCGGCTGGCGCCTGCGGGACCGCTGGTTGCGGGTACATCGCCGAATGTAGAGAGGGCCCGGAGGCGGGCACAGACGACCTTGGTATAACACCGGCCACCCGCCCCGACACCGGGGCGCGCCATGATCATTGGGGCGGGGCGGCGAGCTCGCGCGCGTCGAGGAATCCGTCCCGGTTGGCATCCTGGCGGTTGAACCTGTCGGTCAGCCGGGCGCGATGCGCGGCCAGGGTCAGCGGCTGGCCGCGTCCGCCGGGAAGTTCATCGGCACTGAGCACGCCATCGCCATTGCGGTCCATGCGCTCGAACGCATAGCCCATCCAGGCCAGGTACTCCTCCAGCGACACCCGGCCATCGCCGTCGGTATCCATCCGCTCAAGGTACTCGGCGGTCGCCTGCACCTGGGCCGCAGCCGGCCCCGGCAGCAATGTCGCCACGACCAGCGCCGCAGCCCCGCACCAGGCCCGCCACATGGGCGGGTGATGGCGCCTGGGGGCTGCGGCACCGGGGATCACGTGCGGGCGTTCTGCAGCGAGTAGCCCTTCAGCCGCTGGGCGTAGTCCTGCAGCAGGCGGTTGCCGCTGGCCTCCGCCTCCCGGCACCAGGCCTGCAGCTGGGCCAGGCGTTCGGAGGCATCGTGGCTGCGCGCCTCCAGCAGTGCACGCAGGCGCGCGCGGTATTCGATCAGGGTGTGGATCTGCGGGCGCTCGGCCACCCACCGGTCCAGCTGTTCACGCGCCTCGGGCTTGAGCCAGCGGCCATCGTCCACCAGGCCCTTGCGCAGCTTGCGCGGCAGCAGTGCGCGCAGCTTCTCGCCGGCCATGCGCGCTTCCTCGTGCAGCGCCGGCTTGAGCACCTTGCGGTGGTAGTCGGTCATGGCCTGGAAGCGGTGCGCCAGCAGTGCGCGCATGGTGTCGGTATCAGGCACGTGGATGTTGGGCCGCACATCCAGCGAAGGAGCCACCCGCAGCACCTTGGCCAGGCGCAGCTTTTCCAGCCCGCGGATCACCACCCAGCCAATGTCGAACTCCCAGCGGCGCAGCGCGAACCGGGCCGAGCTGGGGAAGGCATGGTGGTTGTTGTGCAGCTCTTCACCGCCAATCCAGACGGCCCAGGGGGTCAGGTTGGTGGCGGTGTCGTTGGTTTCGAAGTTGCGATAGCCCCACCAGTGGCCCAGGCCGTTGACCACGCCCGCGGCCCAGAACGGGATCCAGGCCATCTGGATCGCCCAGATCGCCACCCCGGCAAAGCCGAACAGGGTGAACTGGATCACCAGCAGCACCACCGGGCCCATGGTGGCCAGCGGGGTGTAGAGCCGGCGCTCGATCCAGTCATCAGGCGTGCCCTTGCCGTACTGGTCCATATCGGCGCGCTGGCGGCGCGCTTCGCGGTACAGCTCCACCCCGCGCCAGAACACGTTGCCGATGCCCTTGTGCATGGGGCTGTGCGGATCCTCTTCGGTTTCGCACTTGGCGTGGTGCTTGCGATGGATGGCCACCCATTCACGGGTGATCATCGACGTGGTCAGCCACGTCCAGAAGCGGAAGAAGTGGGCGATGAGCGGATGGAAATCCACGCCCCGATGCGCCTGGCTGCGATGCAGGTACAGGGTGACCGAAAAAATGGTGAGCTGGGTCGCCACCAGCAACACCAGCAGCAACTGCCAGAAGCCGAACTGCAGCAGGCCTCCGGCGAGGAAATCAAGCAGGGACGCGGACATGGAGGAAGCAGGACCGTAGCAACGCGAAAGGAATCGCCATGATGGGGGGTGCTGTGCGTGATTGCCATCCTCCGCAGGTCATGCCCGGCCGCCCATTCAGCACACCCCCTTGCGCATCGCGGGCGCCGCCGCCACCTTGGCTGGATGCCTGAACTTCCTGAAGTCGAAACCACCCGCCGCGGCCTGGCGCCGCACGTGGCCGGACGTACCATCCGCAGCGTGATCCTGCGCCGCCCGGACCTGCGCTGGCCGATCCCGCCTCAGATCCAGGCCCTGCTCCCCGGCCAGCACGTGGACGGCGTGCACCGGCGGGCCAAGTACCTGCTGCTGGAAACCGGTGCCGGCAGCGCGCTGATGCACCTGGGCATGTCCGGCAGCCTGCGGGTGATCGATGCCTCCACCCCGGTCCGGGCGCACGATCATTTCGACCTGGTGCTCGACAGCGGCCGCGCCCTGCGCTTCAACGATCCGCGCCGCTTCGGCTGCCTGCTCTGGCAGGCGCCCGGCGAGGAGCACCCGCTGCTGCGGGAACTCGGGCCCGAGCCACTGGCGGAAGACTTCAGTGGCGCCTGGCTGTGGTCGCGCTCGCGCGGCCGGCGGGCGCCGGTGAAGACCTTCCTGATGGACCAGAAGACCGTGGTCGGCGTGGGCAACATCTACGCCGCCGAGGCCCTGTTCATGGCCGGAATCTCACCGCTGCGGCCGGCCGGACGCATCTCCCGCGATCGCTACGAGGCCCTGGCCGCGGCGGTGAAACAGATCCTGCTGGCCGCGATCGAGCGCGGCGGCACCACCCTGCGCGATTTCCTCACCCCGGACGGCGCCCCCGGCTATTTCGAGCAGGAGCTGTCCACCTATGGGCGCGGGGGCCAGCCCTGCCAGCGCTGCAGCCGCCCGCTCAAGCAGGCCCTGATCGGCCAGCGCACCTCGGTGTGGTGCGGCCACTGCCAGCGTTGAGCGGCTCCGTGCGGGCCTGTACATAAGGTATATAGTGGGCCCTCACCGCGGGGGAATTCGATGGCGGATAGCACAGACATCACCCAATGGCTGGACGCCGCGCGGGATGGGGATCGCGGCGCCCTCGACCAGGTACTGTCCACCCTGTACCAGGAGCTGCACTCCATGGCACGGCGCCAGCTGTCCGGCCAGTACGGCCAGACCCTGGATGCCACCGCCCTGGTGCACGAGGCCTATCTGAAGCTCGCCGGCGGCCGCACCGCCCGGTTCGAGGACCGCACCCATTTCTTCGCCTATGCCGCCTCGGCCATGCGCAGCGTGGTGGTGGACTACGCGCGCCAGCGCATGGCCCGCAAGCGCGGTGGCGACATGCACCGGGTCACGGACCTGCCGGAAGACCTGCCCGGCGGGCTGCACCTGGACGAAGACATGCTGGCCCTGGACGCGGCCCTCAACAACCTGGCCGCCGCCGACGAGCGCCTGGCCCGGGTGGTGGAGCTGCGCTATTTCGCCGGCCTGTCGGAGCTGGAGATCGCCACCCTGATGGAACGCTCCGAACGCAGCGTGCGCCGGGATTGGCAGAAAGCGCGGCTGTACCTGTTGGCGGCCCTGCAGGATGGCCCGGCCGCCTGACCTGACCGGCGCGGGAACCGGCCGCCACCGCGGCTGAGCGGCCATGGACGCCGAACGCTGGCTCAGGCTGTCCCCACTGCTCGACGCCCTGCTGGAGCTGGAGCCCTCCGCCCGCCAGTCCAGCCTCGCCTCGCTACGCGAGGACGATCCGGGGCTGGCTGCCGAGCTGGAGCAGCTGCTGGCCCTGGAACAGGGCCAGGAAGACTTCCTCGATACCCCGCTGGTCGCACCGCTGCCCGGCATGCGCCCGGGCATCGAGGTGGGCCCGTACCGGCTCGAGCGCATGCTTGGCGAGGGCGGCATGGGCCAGGTGTGGCTGGCCAGCCGCGCAGACGGGCTGTACCAGCGCCGGGTGGCGTTGAAGCTGCTGCGCCCGGGTCTGGCCAATCCCGGCCTGCGCCTGCGCTTCACCCGTGAGCGCGAGATCCTCGCCCGGCTCGAACACACCCATATCGCCCGCCTGCTGGATGCCGGCATCAGCGCCGACAACCAGCCCTACCTCGCCCTGGACTACGTGGATGGCGAGCCCATCAGCGACTGGTGCGCCCGCCGCCAGCTGGAGGTGCGACCGCTGGTGCAGCTGTTTTTGCAGGTGTGCGATGCGGTCAGTCACGCCCATGCCAACCTGATTGTCCATCGCGATCTCAAGCCCTCCAACATCCTGGTCACGCCGCTGGACGAAGTGCGCCTGCTCGACTTCGGCATCGCCAAGCTGCTCGACAGCGCCGACGCCCCCGAACAGACCCGCACCGGCGCGCGCGCCTTCACCCTGCACTACGCCGCACCCGAGCAGATCCGCGGCGAACCGGTATCCACCCTGACCGATGTGTATTCGCTCGGCGTGGTGCTGTACGAGCTGCTGGCCGGCACCAAGCCCTACGTGCCCAAGCGGCCGAGCGACGCGCAGTGGGAAGAGGCGATCCTGGCCAGCGATCCCGTCCGCCCGTCGCAGGCCCTGCTGCGCCGGGCCGACGCCGAGCCCGACTCCGCGCAGGCATTGCAGCGGCGCGCCCGCGCCGTGGCCGGCGACCTGGACAACATCGTGCTCAAGGCGCTGGGCAAGCGTTACGAACACCGCTACGCCTCGGTCGAGGCGATGGCACTGGATCTGCAGCGCTACCTGGAAGGCCGGCCGGTGCTGGCCCGTCCCCAGCGGCTGGGCTACCGGGCGGGCAAGTTCCTGCGCCGCCACCGCTGGCCGCTGGCCACCGCGCTGTTTGGCGCCCTGGCCCTGTCGGCTGCACTGGGCCTGGTGGCCTGGCAGTCGGGTCAGTCATTGCAGGATGCGGGGCGCGCGCAGGCCATGCAGAACTTCGTGATCAGTCTGTTCCAGGACGCTGGCGACGGCCCCGAGGGTGCGCCGCTGGATGTACGCCAGCTGCTGGAAGCCGGGGTGGAGCGGGGCGAGGTTGAACTGGCCCAGCAGCCCGTCGCCCGCGCCGGGCTGCTGGGTGTGATTGCCCGGCTGCGCCTGGGCCTGGGTGACCATGCCCAGGCGCTGGAACTGCTGCGCCGCCAGGCCGCCCTGCTCGCCACGGTCGAACGGGCTCCGGCCAGCCTGCAGCTGGACGCAGCCACCGACCTTGGCAAGGCCTTGCGCCTGACCCGCCAACCCGACGAATGCATCGCCCACATGCGCCCGCTGCAGAACCTGGCCCGCCGTGAGGAACGGCGCCTGCCGCGGCAGGCCACCGGCTTCTATTCCCAGCTCGGACGCTGCCATCGCGACCTGCAGGAAACAGAGCTCGCCAGCGCGCTGTTCCGCCGCTCCCTGTCACTGCGCCGCGACCGCCTGCCCGGCAGCGCCGGGATTGCCGAGAACATGGCCGACCTGGCCGGACTGGACGCCGATGCCGGTCGTTCCAAAGAAGCCCTCAAGGGACTCACGGCCGCCCTGGCCCAGCTGCAGGACACCGTGGGCGACCGCCACCCGATGACCATCCGGGTCCTGCGCGAACTCTGCAGCCAGCACCAGGCGGCGAACCGGCATCAGGCCGCATTGGGCACCTGCGCGCGGGCGGCGACGCTGTCAACGGCCCTGCATGGCGCCCAGCACCGCACCACCCTCGACGCGCAGCGCGATCATGCGGCCCTGCTGGCGGCGTTGGGGCGCTATCGCGAGGCCGCCGCAATCCAGGCCGAACTGCTGATCCAGCTGCGCACCCGCCTGGGCCAGCAGCATCCGGATACCGCCGCGGCCAGCCACGCGCTGGCCCTCACCGCCTGGGAACAGGGCCAGACATCCGCCGCCCTGGCCTGGCTGGACGACGCGCTGCCCGTCTGGCGGACGCAGTCGGACCAGGCCCGCCTGGCCGATGCGCTGGCGGACCGGGCCATGATCCTGCTGCGCCAGGACCACCCTGAGGACGCGCTGGCCGCCCTGGACGAAGCCCTGCCCGCCCTTGCCGGGAGCGGCGACCGATCACCGGCCACGGACCCCGTCCCCGCAGCCGGATCAGCCCGCATCCTGCGCCTGCGCGCCGAGGTCGAAGCCGCGCTGGGCCGCATGGATGAGGCGCGCGACACGCTGTTCCTGGCCCTGCAGGCGGCACGGCGCGATCACGGCCCCGACCATCCGACCACGCAGCGGGTGGCGCTTTCCCAGGCCCTGCTCAACCTGCGCCCGCCCGGCCAGCCGGACCCCGCCGCAATCCGCCAGCTGGAACAGCTCGCCGGACTGGCGGAACACGGCCCCACGCGCACGGTAGCCTGGCTTGCCCAGGGCCATCTGGCCGCTGCGGCCTGCACCAGCGGGCCGGATACCGCACCCGCGCGGCAGGCGCTGCGGATGCTGGACGGCACGGTGCATGCCGCCCTGCCGGAAGGCGGGGCGATCGCCGGTGAAATCCGCGAGCTGCGGCAGGTCTGCGAACACGGCCCGCCCGACGGCCACGCCGGCGTGGCGCCCTGAACCCGGGCGCCCCTCAACCCAGCGGCAGATCCGGCTGCAGCGGCGCAATCCGCCCCTGGCCCTGCATGATCTTCTTGAATTCCGCCCGGCTGACCGACACGTAACGGCCGTTGCCGCCGATCTCCAGCTGCGGCCCGGCGTGCACCGCAAAGCCGGCCTCGTCCACGCGCACCGTCATCGTCGCCTTGCTGCCGCTGTGGCAGATGGTCTTGATCTCCACCAGCTCGTCCGCCCAGGCCAGCAGGTACTGGCTACCCTCGAACAGCTCACCGCGGAAGTCGGTGCGCAGGCCGTAGCACAGCACCGGGATGCCCAGCGCATCGGCCACCTCGCTCAGCTGCCACACCTGGCTGCGGGCCAGGAACTGGGCCTCGTCCACCAGCACGCAGTGCAGCCGGCCGTTGACGGCGATATCGCGCTGCACCAGCTGCTGCAGGTCGTCAGTGGCGGCGAACGGAACGCCCTCGGCCTGCAGCCCGATCCGCGATGCCACTCGCCCGCTGCCGGCGCGATCATCCAGCGCCGGGGTCAGGATCATCGTGCGCATGCCGCGCTCGCGGTAGTTGTGCGCCGACTGCAGCAGCGTGGTGGTCTTTCCGGCGTTCATCGCCGAGTAGTAGAAGTAGAGCTTGGCCATGGGCGAAGTTTAATCCCCGGCAGCGCCCCTGCCGTCAGTCAGCATCGTCCGCTGTCTCGCCCGGGCGCAGGGGTTCCACATCGCCGATATCCACGCGTCCGGGCCGCAGCTGCATCCACACCGCATCGTGCCAGGCCTGGTAGAGGTCCGGATCCCAGTACTTGGGGTCATAGAACCGGCTGCCATCGATGCTCAGCATCTGCCCGTTGGGGCCGGCAATGAATACCTGCAGGGTGCCGGTGAAGCCGGTGCGGCTGCCGGTCATGCGGCTGCGCGCCCGGCGCAGGGCCGCGTCGATCCGCGGCCGCGCCGCGGCATCGCCGTATTCCGCGTAGACCGCGTCACCGCGTCGGACCGCTTCCTCCCGCTGCTGTGCATCCAGCTCTTTCCAGTAGCGCTCACGCAGGGTCAGGAAGCCGGGGTAGGCACGCTCGGCGGCCAGGTCCATCCAGGCATAGCCCAGCGCCCGGTCCTGGGCGACGCCTTCGCCGTTCCACAGCATTTCGGCCACCATCGCCTGCGAGACCTTGTCCGCATAGCGCGCCGCCCGGCGGAAAAACACGAAGGCCCGCTCCTGCTTCCCCTCCTCGCGCGCCTGCAGTCCCAGATGGCGGAACCGGAGGTCGGGGTGGGCCGACATGAAGGTTTCGCTGTTGACCAGCTGCTCCTCACTGACCTGGGCATGGGCGGGAAGCACAGCCGGCACCGCGCCCACCAGAACGCCGATGATTCCCGCAAGAATCAGGTGTCGCATCCGTTCTCCTCCCCATGATCCGGCCAGCGCCGCTTGCACCGCCGCGCATGATAACCGGCCCTGCCCCGGGCCGCGGATCCCGGCCTGCAAGCGGGGCACTGCGGGGAACCGGCCAGACCGCACCCTGTAGACTTGCGGCCCGCCCGCGCGGCCGATCCATCGCTGTCCTGCCATGCTCAACCCCCAACAATCCGCCGCCGTCGAACACTGCGAAGGCCCCCTGCTGGTGCTGGCCGGCGCCGGCAGTGGCAAGACCCGGGTGATCGTGGAAAAGATCGCCCGGCTGATCAGTTCCGGACGCTATCCGGCCCGACGCATCGCGGCCATCACCTTCACCAACAAATCGGCGAAGGAAATGCGCGAACGCGTGGCCCAGCGGATCCGCGGCGATGCGGCCGAGGGGCTGACCGTGTGCACCTTCCACGCGCTGGGGCTGCGGATCCTGCAGATCGAACACGAACGCGCCGGGCTGCGGCGCGGGTTCTCTGTATTCGATACCGATGACTGCCTGGGCCAGTTCCGCGACCTGCTCCCGGGCGCCAAGCCCGATGTGGTGCAGGCCATGCAGCAGCTGGTATCGCGGGCCAAGAACGCCGGCCTGTCGCCGGAGGAAGCCGCCGCCGAAGCACGCACCAATCGCGAACACGAGGCCGCGGCACTGTACGCGCGCTACCAGACGCGGCTGGAAACGTTCAACGCGGTCGATTTCGACGACCTGATCCGCCTGCCGGTGCAGATCCTGGAAAACGACGAGGACGCGCGGCTGGGTTGGCGCGAGCGCATCGGCTACCTGCTGGTGGACGAATGCCAGGACACCAACGATGCCCAGTACCGCCTGCTGATGGCCCTGGCCGGGCCGGCCGGCAACTTCACCTGCGTGGGCGATGACGACCAGAGCATCTACGCCTGGCGCGGCGCCAACCCGGAAAACCTGATGCAGCTGGGGCAGGACTACCCCAACCTGCGGATCATCAAGCTGGAACAGAACTACCGCTGCTCCAACCGCGTGCTGCGCTCCGCCAACGCGCTGATCGCCAACAACCCGCACGAGCATCCCAAGACCCTGTGGAGCGCGCAGGCCGACGGCGAGCGGATCCGCATCTGGGAATGCCGCGATGCCGCGCACGAGGCGGAGCGCGTGGCCGCGGAGATCGACTTCCTGCACAACGCGCAGCAGATTCCGTGGAACGACTTCTGCATCCTGTTCCGCAGCAACTACCAGTCCAGGGCGCTGGAAAAGGCCCTGCAGCTGATCCGCGTGCCCTACCACCTGTCCGGCGGCACCGCGTTCCTGGAGCGGGCCGAGGTCAAGGACGCGCTGGCCTGGCTGCGGCTGGTGGCCAATCCGGACGATGATTCCGCGTTCCTGCGCGCGGTGCAGTCACCGCGGCGCGAGGTGGGCGCCACCACCCTGGCGCGGCTGGCGGAGCTGGCCCGCAACGCCGGCATGCCAATGGCGCGGGCGATCGAATCGATCACCCTGCTCAAGCAGCTGCCTGCCCGCGCCGGCAGCGCGCTGGGCGGGTTCGCCGACATCCTCGGTCGGCTGCGCGCCGATGCCTCGCGCATGCCGCCGGCCGATCTGGTCCGCAGCCTGTGCGAGCGCTCCGGGCTGCTGGCGGCGCTGCGCGCCCAGTGCAAGAGCGAATCGCAGTTCGCCATCCGCCGCGGCAACCTGGACGAACTGGCCGACTGGTTCGAAGCCGGCCCCGGCCGCCAGAACCGCGGCACCGGCGCCGCCGAGCTCGCCGCACAGCTGGCCCTGCTCACCCACGCCGACCGCGACGAAGGCGGCAACCAGGTGCGGCTGATGAGCATGCACGCGGCCAAGGGCCTCGAATTCCGCTGCGTGTTTGTGGTCGGGGTCAGCGAGGGCACCCTGCCGCACGAGGCCAGCATCGACGAAGGCAGCCTGGATGAGGAGCGCCGCCTGCTCTACGTCGGCATCACCCGGGCCAAGGAACGGCTGTGGCTGTCCTATCCGCGCGAGGTGCAGAAGTGGGGCAGCAAGCTGCGCCTGGAGCCCAGCCGCTTCCTCGACGAGCTGCCGCCCGCCGAACTGCAGCGCGATGGCGCCGACCCCGTGGCCGACGCCGCCCGCAAGCAGGAGCGCGCCAGCGCCGGCTTCGCCGCCATCCAGGCCCTGCTCAACGACTGAGTCACGTCGCGGGGCAGATGATGGGTACACTCGGCGGCCCATCCTGATCCGGAGCCCGCGATGCGCCTGCAACGCCCGACCCAGCCCCTCATGCTCACGCCGCTGCTGGCCCTGGCCCTGGCCGGCTGCGCCAGCGCACCAACGGCCTCCGCCCCTGCCCGCACCGCGACCGCCGACGACAACCTCAACGCCGTGCTGTGGGTGCAGCGCTCGCAGGAATTCGAGACGGCGCTGGTCTCGCTCTACCGCGGCGCGATCAGCCAGCTCGATGCCGCCCTGGCCGACCCGCAGTGGGACGCGCTGGTACCGGCCGAGCGTGACAACGCCGGTGAATGGCACGGCCTGCCGCCGGCCGTGATCCTGGACATCGATGAAACCGTACTCGACAACTCCGTCTACCAGGCCCGCCTGGTCCGCGACGGACTGGAGTACGACGACGACACCTGGGCCGACTGGGTCGCCGAGCAGCAGGCCACGCCAGTGCCCGGGGTGGTGGAGTTCGCCCGCGCCGCCACCGAGCGCGGCATCACCCTGTACTACGTCACCAACCGCGAGCACCGGCTGAAGGACGCCACTCTTGCCAACCTGCGCGCCCTTGGCCTGCCGGTGGCGCACGAGAACGTGTTCCTCGGCCTGGGCATGGACGTGGCCGACTGCGAACAGCCCGGCAGCCGCAGCGGCAAGCTGTGCCGGCGCCAGCTGGTGGGACGCAGCCACCGCGTACTGATGCAGTTCGGTGATCAGCTCAGCGATTTCGTCCATCTGCCCGCCAACACCCACCAGGCGCGCGATGCCGCCGTGGCCGGGCACGGCGGCTGGTTCGGCGAACGCTGGTGGATGCTGCCCAACCCCACCTACGGCGGCTGGGAGCCGGCCTTGTTCAACAACGACTGGAGCCTGCCGCGGGAGCAGCGACGTGCATTGAAGCGCGCCTCGCTGAGAACTGGAAAATGAATTAAATCAACCACTTC
>DXCY01000215.1 GCA_019115725.1 Candidatus Luteimonas excrementigallinarum | reverse complement strand
GGAGCGTTCTCCAGTCACGGGCGACAGGGCATTCATGGGCAGGTACCGCGTGTGATGTCGACTGCGATGCTCCCGCGGCGCAGATCAAAGCACCGTGACCGGGCGCACAGCCGGTTGCGCCTGCAGTCAGTACACCGTCACGCCGCCGTTGCACTGCTGAACATGGCCGCAAGACCGGCTATGGCCTGGTGGGCGGCTACCGCTGGAAGGTTTCGCCGGCGTGGGGCGTGGGTATCGAGGGCGGCTACAGCGATCTCGGCAACCTGCGCGTGCGCAATGTGTTCCGCGACGATTCGGTGGACCAGACCGATTCCACCAACGCCCTGCGGGGCTGGCAGGTGGGCGCGAATGCACGGGTCAACATCAATCCGGCGTGGTACGTGGGCATGCGCGGCGGCTACTTCCGCGCCTCGGACAACGACATGCGCTACTACAACCGGGTGGGCGAAGACCTGCGCCTGGACAGCGGGCGGCGCGATGGCCGCAACAGCTGGTATGCCGGCGTGGGCACCGGCTGGAACGTCACCGACCGCTTCAGCCTGGGCGTGCACTACGACTATTTCCGGGCCAAGGCCGGCGAAGTGCGCGATCCGGACACCGGCGCCCGCTTCGACGGTCCCAAACGCTCCACCGCGCTGCTCAGCCTGACCGGCGAGTACATGTTCTGACCGGCCGCCGCTCGCCTCCCCACCGCTTGGCGGGGAGGCGCGTGGTTCTGCCTGTGGGTCAGCGGATCCAGCCGCGCAGTTCATCCCGGCTGAGCAGGCCGTCGCCATCCACGTCCACGCCGCCGAACTCCTGGCGCAGCGTGGGGTGGTCGGCGGCCTCTGCGCGGCTGATGACGCCGTCCGCGTCCGCATCCAGCGCCTCGAAGTCCACCCGGTAGTCGCTCGACAGCGCCGTGGTGGGCTCGAACGAGCGGATGATCACCTGCTGTCCGCCGGCCTCCCCGAAGGTGGCCATGCCGGTCTGGCGCTCCGCGCGATCAAGCTGCGTCGTCGGCTCGTCGGGCACCGGCAGCGGCGCGGTCTGCACCTGTGCCAACGCTGCGAAGGGCACCAGCAGGGCGAGGAGGGCGAAGGGGGAAAATCTGTTCATGGCAAAGGACCTCTGAGGATCTCCATGGACCGTCCATCGGTCGCCCATCGGTCGTCCATGGAATGGGATGGCCGCGCTCCTACAGGGCGCGGTCCTGGGCGAGGGTTTCCTCGATGGCGGTGAAGGCGGAGTCGCCGGTCGGGGCGTCGGTCATGCCAGTGGCGAAATAGACCACGCCGGTACCGGCGTCGCGGTCCACCCACAGTCCCGAGCGCAGCCCGTAGGCATCGCCCGCGTGGCCGACCCGGCGCACGCCGTCGCCGAACGGATCGTCGTGGCAGTCGGCGTGCGTCGTCGCCAGGGTGTGCGAAGACAGCCCGTAGGTGCAGTAGAAGCCCCGGTCGGTGCTGCCGCCGGTGTCGGCCAGGGTCCACTGCGGACGCAGCAGCTCCTCCACCGACGCCTCGGTGAGCAGGCGCACGCCGTCCACCTCGCCGCCACCCAGCAGCAGCCGGCCGATCTTCGCCAGGTCGTTGGCCGAGATCCGCATGCCGCCCTGCGGCCCGAACAGCGCGCCGTTGGCGCCGGGGCGCCACAGCGAGAGGTCACAGCTCCCATCGCTGGCGCGGGCCACCGGGCAGCCCGGACGCCCGCCCTGGTTGTTGTCGGCGATGGGCTTGCGGCTGGCGTCGTACTGCACCACCGCGCTGGCCACGGTGGCATCGTCGCAGGCGGCCCAGCCGTAGCAGGCCGAGAGCTGCAGCGGTTCGAACACCAGCCGCTGCATCAACAGGTCGAAGCGCTCGCCGGTGGCGTTCTCCATCACCGCGGCCACCAGCGGGAAGTTGGCGTTGGCGTACTGGAACCAGGTGCCGGGCGCCTGGGTGGCGTTCCAGGCCTGCGGATCCTGCACCAGCTCCCGGTACTGGCCGTCCAGCGGGGTCTGCCAGTAGCCGGCGTCGTCGGTCAGGCCGCTGGTGTGGGACAGCAACTGGCGCAGGCTGATCGGCGCGTCCGGGAATTGCGGGTGGCGCAGGGTCCAGCCCAGGCCGGCGGATACGTCGGCGTCGAGATCCAGCTGGCCGGCTTCCACCATCCGCATCACCCCGATCGCCATCACCAGTTTTGAAATCGAGGCCATGCGCGTGGGCGAATCCGCGGTCACCTCGCGGCCGGAGTCCAGGTCGGCCATGCCGTGGGCACGCGATGCTGTCACCCCGTCACGATCGAACGCCACCCGCACCGCGGCCACCGGGCCGGGATGCACGGAGTGCCTGATTCCGGTCGTGGCCGCCGCCGGATTGCTTGCCGCCGGTCCGCTTTCAGAGGGTCCACTTTCCGATGGCGTGGCGCAGGCGCCCAGCAGCAGCGCGGCCAGCACGGCGGTTGCCAGGGCACCCGCCCGGGCCTTCGGGGAACACTTTTCGACCAGCAACGTCTTGTCCAGCATCGGCATCGCTCAACCTTGTGCGTGAGGAAGCCGGAGCCTAGAACATTTTCAGCGCCGGCGCGGCCCGCTACCGCCGCCCGGCTTGAAGACCGTTGCGCCCGCCGCCATGCCTTGGGCACGCATCCCATCGGAGAGACCCATGCAGACCATCCTCGTGACCGGCGCCAACCGTGGCATCGGCCTGGCCCTGACCCGTCACTACCGCGATCGCGGCGATCGCGTCATCGCGGTGTGCCGCACTCCCAGTGACGCGCTGCAGGCCACCGGTGCCCAGGTGGAAGCCGGCGTGGATGTGGCCGATGACGCCGCGGTGGCGGCGCTGGCCGCGCGCCTGGCAGGTGTTGAACTCGACGTGGTGGTGCTCAACGCCGGCATCCTCAGCCGCCAGTCCTATGGCGAAATCGATGCCGCCGGCTTTGCCGCCATGCGCGAACAGTTCGAGGTCAACGCGCTCGGCCCGCTGCGGGTGCTGCAGGCCCTGGACGGCTGCCTGGTGAAGGGCAGCAAGGTGGGCATCATCACCAGCCGCATGGGCTCGATGGGCGACAACAGCTCCGGCGGCCGCTATGGCTATCGCGCGTCGAAGGCGGCAGTGAACGCGATCGGCCGCTCGCTGGCGGTGGACCTGGAAGGGCGCGGCATCGCGGTGCAGCTGCTGCATCCGGGCTTCGTGGCCACCGACATGGTGGCGGGCCGCGGCGAGGTGGCGCCCGAACACGCTGCCGCGCAGCTGGTCGAACGCCTCGACCAGCTGACCCTGGATGCCACGGGTACCTTCCTGCACGCCAACGGCAGCCCGTTGCCCTGGTAATCAGGCGGTCATGCCGCTGTGGCGCAGCAGCGGCTCTATCTCGGGCTCGCGGCCGCGGAAGGCGGTGAAGTTCTCCAGTGCCGGGCGGCTGCCGCCGCGGGCCAGGATCTCGTGGCGGAACCGCGCGCCGGTCTCCGCCAGTGCGTCCGGCGCC
>DXCY01000214.1 GCA_019115725.1 Candidatus Luteimonas excrementigallinarum | reverse complement strand
CGCCTGCCTGCTGCCGCTGCTGCTGCAGCTGCCCGGCAACGTGGCCACCGGCATCACCGGGCTCGGCCTGCTCGCCCTGCTGCTGTCCTGGCGCAGGCGCCTGCCGGCGTGGCCGCGGCCGCTGCTGGCGTTGGCCCTGTTCGGGCTGGTGCTGGTGAACTACAACTTCCACCTGGGCCGCGACACCGGCTGCGCGCTGCTGGCAGCCATGCTGGCAATCAAGCCGATGGAGCTGCGCAACCTGCGCGATGCACGCAGCCTGCTCGGCTTCGCCCTGTTTGCCCCGTTCGCCACCTTCCTGCTGGACCAGGGGCCGCTGTCGCTGCTGCTGGGCCTGGTGGGCGCGGTACTGGCGCTGATGGCCCTGCTGCGACTGTCGGAGATGGAATCGGCGGATGCCGGGCCGGCGCCCACAGGCCTGCGGTCGCAGCAGCGATCGCGGCGCACGTGGTGGCGCCTGCGCACCACCGGCCGGCTGGTGGCGGTGGGCCTGCCGCTGGCCCTGGCTGCGTTCTGGCTGTTCCCGCGGATCGCCTCGCCGATGTGGGGCGTGCCCGACCGGGCGGTGGCACGGCCGGGCCTGTCGGACACCATGTCGCCCGGCGAGTGGATCGATTTCATGGGCGATGACGCCCCGGCGCTGCGGGTGAAGTTCCACGGTGCGGTGCCCGAGGCCTACCAGATGTACTGGCGCGGCCCGGTGCTGACCGATTTCGACGGGCGCACCTGGACGCGCTCGCCCTGGGTCCGCGGGATGCCGCCCGCCGAAGTGAGCCGCGGCACGCCGGTGTGGGAATACGACATCGAGGCCGAGCCCACCGATCGCCGCCACGTGGTGGCGCTGGAACTGCCCCTGTCCGCGCCGGACGGGCTGCGCCTGGGCCACGACTACAGCATGGCCTCGCCCCGCCCGCTGGGCCAGGTGCAGCGCTGGCGCATGCGTTCGGCACCCGCCGAGACGTTCGAAGCGGAGCTGCGGCCGATGCTCCGCCAGGCCGCGCTGCGCCTGCCGGAAGGCTTCAACCCGCGCACCCATGCGCTGGCCCGGCAGTGGCGCACGGAGGCGGGCCGCGACGACCTGCAGATCGTCAAACGCTCCCTGCAGTGGGTCACCGATGAGTTCTCCTACACCCTGGCCACGCCGCTGCCAGGCCGCCATTCAGTGGATGAGTTCCTGTTCGATGAGCAAGCCGGCTTCTGCGAACACTTCAGCTCGGCCTTCGTGGTGCTGATGCGCGCGGCTGGCATCCCGGCGCGGGTGGTCACCGGCTACGCGGGTGGCTACCGCAACCGTTTCGGCGATTACTGGGTAGTGCGGCGCATGGACGCCCACGCCTGGGCCGAGGTGTGGCTGGAAGGCCGCGGCTGGGTGCGCGTGGACCCCACGGCGGCGGTGGCGCCGGAGCGGATCTTCGACACCCTGGAAGACCGCCCGCAGATGGGGCTGGACCTGCTCGGCAACATCGCCGTGGCTTCTGAGCTGGGCGACTGGCTGCGGCGCGGATGGAACAACGCCTTCCTGGGCTTCGATGCGGCGCGGCAGCGGCGCCTGCTGGCGCCGATCGGCGTACAGGACCTGGGCGTCTCCCAGCTGGTGATCCTGTTCTCGGCCCTGGCCGGTCTGGCGCTGGCGTGGATGCTGTGGCTGGTGGCCCGCGGTGAGCGCGAGCGCGATCCGGTGCTGCGCGCCTGGCGGCAGCTCGGCCAGCGCTACGCACGTGCCGGGCTGGCTCCCCAACCGCACGAATCCGCCGCCGCATGGACCCGCCGGGTGTCCGCTGCCAGGCCGGGGGCGGCAGCTGCGCTGGAATCGCTCAGCGCGCGTTTCATCCAGTGGCGCTACGCTGATCGCATGACTGACCCGGCGTCCGCCCGCGCCCTTGCCCGGGACCTGCGCGCGCATCGGCCGCAGCGCAACGCCCGACTGGAGGATCCAACATGACAGCCCCGCTCAAACAGCACGCCAGACAGCCCGCCCTGATCGCCGGTCTGGCCCTTGCGGGCGCGCTGCTCAGCGGCTGCGTGACCCATCCGGCACCGCTGCAGGGCGAATACCTGCCCCTGTCTCCGCAGCAGGCCGCCGCCGGCACCCATACCGGCGCGCCGGTACGCTGTGGCGGACGGGTGATCGAGGTGGACCCGCAGGCCGACCGCACCTGCTTCACCATGCTGTCGTCCCAGCTGGATCCCTATGGCCGCCCCTCGCAGGCCCAGGATGGCAGCGATGGGCGGTTCATGGCCTGCCGCGGCGGTTTCTACGACCCGGCCGTGTTCGCCGCCGAACGCGAAGTGACCTTCACCGGCCGCATCGCCGGCTACGAGGACACCCGCATTGGCGAATACAACTACCGCCTGCCGCGCATCGAAGCCGAAGTGGTTTACCTGTGGCCCGAGCGCAGCGACACCCACACCATCATCCACCACCCGCACCCGCATCCCTCGTTCTGGTACCCGCGCGGCTGGTGGTGGTAACGCCGGGGCCGGCCCGCGCTACGGGGTTCCGAAGCTGCCCAGCGGCGCACCGGCCAGCAGGTGCAGGTGCATCTGGTACACGGTCTGCCCGCCTTCCTCGTTGCAGTTCATGACGATGCGGTAGCCACGTTCGGCCAGGCCTTCCCTGCGCGCGTAATCGGCCGCGGCGATCGCCAGCCGGCCCACCAGTTCCGCATCCGCCGGGCTGGCGGCATCCAGCGAGGCGATGGTCTTCTTCGGCACGAACAGGATGTGGACCGGCGCCTGCGGCGCGATGTCGCGGAAGGCGATCATGTGTTCGTCCTCGTGGACGATATCGGCCGGGATCTCGCCGCGCATGATCCGGTGGAAAATCGTGTCCTCGCTCATCGTGCAACTCCTTGGATGGGGCTCCATTGTAGGAGGCCGGGAGCAGGCACGCCGGCGGCTATGGGACCTCGTTGCGGCTGCCGAAGGCGTGCGAGAGCGTGCCCCGGTCGATGTATTCCAGCTCGCCGCCCAGCGGCAGCCCGTGGGCCGGCCGGCTGGGACGCACGCCGTGCTGGCGGCCCAGCTGGGCGAGGTAGTGGGCGGTGGCCTCACCCTCGACGGTGGGATTGGTGGCAATGATCAGTTCCTGCACCTCGCCCCCGGCCAGGCGCCCGGCCAACCGGTCCAGGCCAAGCTCCTTCGGCCCGATCCCGTCCAGCGGACTCAGCCGTCCCTGCAGCACGAAATAGAGGCCGCGGTAGTCGGTGGCCTGTTCGATCGCCAGCCGGTCAGCCGGGGTTTCCACCACGCACAGCTGGTGCACGTCACGCGAGGGACTGGCGCAGACCGGGCACACGGCGTCCTCGCTGAAGTCGCGACAGCGCTCGCAGTGGCCGATGCGCTCCACCGCTTCGGCCAGCGCAGCGGACAGCCGCCGGCCACCCTCCCGCTCGCGTTCAAGCAGGTGGTAGGCCATGCGCTGTGCGCTCTTCTGGCCAACGCCGGGCAGCACCCGCAGCGCGTCGACCAGCTGTTCAAGCAGGACGGACAATCACTTCTCCCGGCCGGAAGCCCGGCGTGCGACGGCGGCCGCTCTCAGAACGGCATCTTCATGCCCGGCGGCAGGTTCATGCCGGCGGTCGCAGCAGACATGCGCTCCTGGGACTGGGCGTTGACCTTGTTGACGGCGTCGTTGAACGCGGCGGCCACCAGGTCTTCGGCCATTTCCGGATCGGTCAGGGCCGAAGGATCAATCCGCACCTTGCGGCACTCCATGCGACCGGTCAGGGTGACCTCGACCATGCCGCCGCCGGCACCGCCGGTCACTTCAAGATTGGCCAGTTCTTCCTGGGCGCGCTGCATGTTTTCCTGCATCTTCTGCGCCTGCTGCATCAACTGGGCGATGTTTCCACGCATCGGGTTCACCTTTTTTGTAGGGTCTGGGCTGCGGTTGCGGCGCGGGACCGCTGGAGTCCGCGCCGCGCCGGCAGGTCAATTATCGTCGAAGGGGCGTATGGAGTCCGGCACCAGCGTGGCCCCGGGCTGGGCCATCAGGCGCTGCACGCCGGGATCGGCCATGAACGCATCCTCGGCATCGCGCTGGCGCGCGTCCTGCGCGCGAACGCGGCGCTCGTAAAGGGTTTCCGCCTGTGCCGGCGCCGCGGCGGAAAAGCGGATCTGCGGGGCGGCACCAAAGTGCGGCGCCAGCGCGCCGGCCAGCTGATCGACCAGGAACGGCGCTTTCAGATGGTCGTCGGAAGGCGGCAGCGACAGCTCCAGCACGCCGTTGTCATAACTGACGAAGGCAGTGTGCGCGCCCAGTTCGCGAACCGGCCCGCGCAACTCAAGTCGGGTCACCAGATCCGGCCAGCTGGCCGCATCGACGGAGGTGGAAGCCACCGGCTGGGCCGGCGGCGCAGACGCGGGTGATGGCGCCGGCGCAGCGGCCGGCGGCCCGGGTCGCGGTGCCGGGGCTGCCGTCTCGCTGACCGGACGCGCCGGGGGCATTCCACTCTGCAAGTCGGGCGCCGCGCTGGCCGGGGATCCGGAACGTACCGGCGACTGACGGGACGCCGGCGGCTCGCTCCGGCTGTCCGCTGCCTCTTCCCACGGCGGCATGTCAGAGGTGTCTCTGGCGACAGGCGGCGGCACGGGACGCTCCACAGGCGGCGGCCGCACGGGACGCTCCACGGCCGGACGCTCCACGGCCGGCGGCACAGGTCGCGGCGGCGCAGCGTCCAGCACGGCGCGGGCCGCGGCCGCGGCGGCATGACCGCTGCCTGCACCCTGCCCCACCGGCGCCGAGGATCCCTGCCCGGCAGGCGCCTGCGCGCCGTCCTGCTGCGGGCGGAAGGCCAGCATCCGCAGCACACTCATCTCGAAACCCGAACGCGGGCTCGGCGCCAGCGGCAGGTCGCGGCGCCCGGTCAGCGCCATCTGGTACCACAGCTGCACCAGCTCGGGCCTGAGGCCGGATGCCAGCGCATCCACGTCCACGCCATCGGCCTCCACCGTGCTGCCCGGCACCAGCTGGCGCACCTGGATGCGGTGCAAGGCTTCGGCCATGGCATCCAGCACGCTGCCCCAGTCGGGCGAGAACCCGGCCAGGGTCTCGACCTCGGCCAGCAGGGCCTGGCCGTCGCCAGCCGAGAGCGCCTCCAGCAGCGCCGCCACCCGGGTGCGATCCACGGTGCCCAGCATCGCGGCTACGCCGGCATCATCCAGCCGCCCGCCGGTGTAGGCGATGGCCTGGTCCAGCAGCGAGAGCGCATCACGCAGGCTGCCATCGGCGGCCCGGGCCAGCTGGCGGATGGCGACGGGTTCGGATTCGATCTGCTCGGCGCCCAGGATCTTCCCGATCTGGCCTTCGATCTGGTCCAGGTCCAGCCGCTTCAGATTGAACTGCAGGCAGCGCGACAGCACCGTCACCGGCAGCTTCTGCGGATCGGTGGTGGCCAGCAGGAACTTCACGTGCCCGGGCGGCTCCTCCAGCGTCTTGAGCAGCGCGTTGAAGGCGGACTTGGAGAGCATGTGCACCTCGTCGATGAGGTACACCTTCACCCGCCCGCGCGAGGGCATGTACTGGGCGTTGTCGATCAGCTCGCGCACGTCATCCACGCCGGTGTTGCTGGCGGCGTCGATCTCGAGCAGGTCGATGAAGCGGCCGGCGTCGATATCACGGCAGGCATTGCATTCACCGCAGGGCTCGGCCGATGTGCCCTGCTCGCAGTTCAGGCTCTTGGCGAAGATGCGGGCGATGGTGGTCTTGCCCACGCCACGGGTGCCGGTGAACAGAAACGCATGGTGCACGCGGCCGGTATCCAGCGCGTTGCTGAGGGCCCGGACCACGTGCTCCTGGCCGACCAGTTCATCGAAACGGCGGGGGCGCCACTTGCGGGCGAGGACGAGATAGGACATGCGCCCATTCTGCCATGCCAACCGCCCCTTCCAGCCGGTTCATCATGTTCCTTGTTCCGCGTCGTGCTGGCGCGTAGAATTGCCGGCCCGGCGTCCTGTTCATCGGCGTCGGCCCAGTGCGGAGAGGTGTCCGAGTGGTTGAAGGAGCACGCCTGGAAAGTGTGTAAGCGGCTTAACCCGCTTCGGGGGTTCGAATCCCCCTCTCTCCGCCAATCTATGGTGACCCCGTCGGTCCCTCGCAACGCTAGATCGAAAACCCCGCCAGGGCCGGAAGGCAGCAACGGTATCGGTCGACGCGGGTGCCGAGGTCAACTGGCGGGGTCATCGCCTTTTCAGGCCGGGCTGTTTTGTCCGGCCCGCTCAGGCCAACGTGCTCAGGCCGGCGCGCCCTCGTCGGGATGCAGCCAGCCGGCGTCGCCGTCCACGTAGTGCTCGTGCTTCCAGATCGGCACGAGCTGCTTCACTTCGTCGATCACCCAGCGGCAGGCCTCGAAGCTCATGTCGCGGTGCCCGGCGGAAACACCCACCCAGACGGCCAGCTCGCCGATCGCCAGCTCGCCCACCCGGTGCACGCACACGGCCTGGGCCAGGGAGAAGCGCTCGCAGGCCTCTGCCAGGATCTTTTCCCCTTCCGACTCGGCCAGCTCCCGGTAGGACTCGTAGCGCAGCCCGCGCACCGGACGGCCCTCGTTGTAGTTGCGCACCCAGCCCTCGAAGATGCTGCACGCGCCGGCGGCATCGTGCTGCAGCCGCGCATGCAGTGCGGCGGCGTCGAAAGGGGTATCGGAAATACGGAAACGTTTCATCGGTCTGCTCAGCCTCCGCTCACCGGCGGGATGAAGGCAATCTCCGCGCCCTCGGCGGGCGCATCCTCCCAGCGCGCGAACGCGCCATCCACCGCCACCCGCAGGCGATCGGCGGGCAGCGCGAAGCCGTGCTTCTGCTGCAGTTCCAGGTACAGCGTGCGCAGGTCCTTGGCCGCGGTCTGCAGGGTTTCCCGCTCGGTGCCGGCGGCGTCGCGCAGGCTGGCGAAATACAGGATGGTCACGCTGGTCATCAATCTTCTCCCGCCGCCTGGCCGGAGCGGCCCGGATCGTTCCTGGTGGAATCATGCCGGTTGAAATCACGCTTGCCGCCGCGCTTGCCGGCCAGGCTGGCCGGGCCCAGCACGATGTCGTGCGACAGCGCCTTGCACATGTCATAGATGGTCAGCGCGGCCACGGTGGCGCCGGTCAGCGCCTCCATCTCCACGCCGGTGCGGTGCACCGTCTTGACCGAGCACACCACCAGCAGCTCCGAGGCGCCATGCCAGTCGATGGCCAGCTTCACCCCGTCGATGGGCAGCGGATGGCAGAAGGGAATCAGCTCGTGGGTGCGCTTGACCGCCATGGTGCCGGCGACGATGGCGGTATCAACGATGCCCCCCTTGGCGCTGCGCAGCCCGCTTTCGCGCAGCTGGGCGGCAACCCCATCGGGGAAGCGCACCAGGCATTCGGCCACCGCCTCGCGCGCGGTGACCGCCTTGTCCGATACATCCACCATGGCCGGGCGGCCGGAAGCATCGAGATGGGTGAGTTTGCCCTGGGCAGGAGAACTGGACATGGTCATTCACGCAAGTGGGGCCCCGGATGATACCGGCCCCGGCCGGGAACCTGCCCCGGCTCAGCCGCCGATCAGGAACATTTCCACCCGGCGGCCCGAACCGCGGGCGGTGCCGCGCTCCTCGCTGTAGCGATCGGCCCGGCGCGACCACAGTCCGGCCACGCGCTCGGCCATCGCCGTCTCGCCGCCGGCCAGGGCCGGCTTGAGGTCCACCCCGCCGGCCGCGAACAGGCAGGTGTACAGATGCCCGTCGGCCGACACCCGCGCCCGGTTGCAGTCGGTGCAGAATGGCGCGGTCACCGAGCTGACAAAGCCCACTTCACCCGCCCCGTCTTCGAACGCGTGGCGTTCGGCCACCTCGCCCCGATGCTGCGGATCGAGCGAGCGCAGCGGCCAGCGGGCATGGATCAGCGCGTGCAGCTCGGCGGAAGGCACCACCCCGGTGCGCTCCCAGCCATTGCAGGTGCCTACGTCCATATATTCGATGAAGCGCATCACATGGCCGGTGCCGCGGAAGTGCTCCACCAGCGGCAGCACCTGATGCTCGTTGACGCCGCGCTGGACCACGCAGTTGAACTTGATGGAATCAAACCCCGCCTCCTCGGCGGCGCGCACGCCTTCCATCACCTTGGCCACATCGCCCCGGCCGCCACTCAGCCGGCGGAACACCTCCGGCTCCAGCGCGTCGATGCTGATGGTCAGCCGTCGCAGCCCGGCGTCGCGCAGCGCCTGCGCCTGGCGGGCCAGCAGGCTGCCATTGGTGGTCAGGGCCAGATCTTCGATCCCGGGCACCGCGGCCAGCCGGGCCACCAGCTCGGGCAGGTTGCGGCGCAGCAGCGGCTCGCCGCCGGTGATGCGCAGCTTGCGCATCCCGGCCAGGGCAAAGCCGCGCACCAGCGTTTCGATCTGGTCGAACGACAGCCGCGAGGCGGAATCCAGGCCGTAATCATCCGGCACGCGGTCGGCGGGCATGCAGTAATCGCAGCGGAAGTTGCAGGCTTCGATCACCGACAGCCGCAGGTCGCGCAGCGGCCGCCCGAGGCGGTCGAGCGGAAGCGGGGCCAGATCAGGGGCGGGAGCGGCACTCATGACTGTTCCATGATGCCCGATGTGGGCGTTTGCAAGGTCAACACTTCCCCCTGGACAGCGACCCGATGACCGCGCGCCCGCATGGTTTCGCCGTCCGCGGCGCTGGCGTAGTGATAGAGAACGCAGCGTTCCAGCAGCTGCGGCGGGTATTCGCGCTCCAGCTCGTCGAGCCCGGCGTGGGAAGGGTTGCCGTGCAGGGCGCAATCGTGGACCACGGTTTCGCCGGCATCGGCATACACCTTCAGCAATTCGGCAATGGGGCGGGTATCTCCGCTCCACACCAGACTGCCCGGCAGGCGCAGGCCGAAGGCGGTACGCGGCCAGTGGTGGCGCACCGCGAACGTTTCCAGGCGCACGCCGTCATGCCAGAAGAAATCACCCACCGGGATGAGCTGGAACGCCTCCCAGAAATTCGCCCCGCCCTCGGCCAGGGCGTTCGGATAATCGCCCACCCGCTGGTGCAGCAGCGGCACCACGCTGGCCGGCACGTAGACCGGCACGCGTCCGCGCTGCGTGCGGTCGAAATACAGGCGGGAAAACAGCCGCTCGAATCCGGACACGTGGTCCATGTGGGTATGGGTGATGAACAGCGCCCGTGGCGGATGACCGTAATGATCCAGACACGCGCTCAGGCCCTCGCTGCCGCAGTCGATGGTCAACCACGGCTGGCCATCGCGCTCGATGGTGGCCATGGAATTGCCCAGCTCAACCGCGTCCGCATTGCCCACCCCGTGAAACCGCAGCGCCCAGCCCATGCTCAATACCCCTTGTCCCAGCGCGCGTGATAGGCCGCCTGCAAACGCTCGATGCCGGCCTGCACATCGGGCCGTGCGCTGCCGCCCAGCTTGCGTAGCGAACGCTCCAGCCGGGCCAGGTTGCGCATGCGCCAGCCGGTCTGCGGCAGGCGCCGCCGGCAGCGATCGAGGTCGATCACCCAGCCGCGGCCGTCGGTTTCAAAAAGGATGTTGTGGGCGTTGAGGTCCACATGGTCGAGCCCGCCGCGATGGCAGCGCGCCACCAGTTCGCCCGCCTCTTCCCAGGGTGCCGCCGCGCCATCGGCGCTCACCAGGTCTGCCAGGCTGGTGACCCCTTCCAGCCGCTGGACGAGGATGCCGGCGCGGTAGAACGGACCGGCCCGCAGATAGCAGGCCGCGATCGGCTCGGGCACCGGCAGGCCGCCCTGGTGCAGCTCGCGCGCCAGGCGGAACTCGGCGAAGCTGCGCACGCGATCGCTGCCGCGCCACAGGTGCAGGTCGCGGTTCAACCGGGCCACCAGCCCTCCGCGCAGGTAATGGCGCAGCACCGCCGGACCGGCCGGGCTGTCAACGAACCACGCTCCGCCGCGCCCGCCGCTGGCCACCCGGCGCGCGGCGTCGCCCCACCAGGCGGGGTCGAACCAGCCCTGCTCGACTTGCCGCACGATCGCGGCATCGCTCAGAATCGATCCGAACCTCCCGCCTTCATCGCGGAACGGCGTCAGGCTTTCGGTGGCGTCGAATCTCACCATCCTGCGAGTTTAACAAGCCTTATGCCACTTCCACCGCCGCCTTCCCGCACCCCGCCCCCGGGGTCGATCTGCCTGCTGCGGCTGTCGGCACTTGGCGATGTCACCCACGTGCTGCCGCTGGTGCACACGCTGCGCTCCGCGTGGCCGGATACCCCGCTGACCTGGGTGATCGGCAAGGGCGAGCGGCGCCTGCTGGACGGGCTGCCCGGGGTGGAATTCGTGGTGTACGACAAGAAGACCGGCGTGGCCGGCATGCGCGCCGTGCGCCGCGAGCTGGGACGCCGCCGCTTTGATGCGCTGCTGCAGCTGCAGGTGGCGGGCCGGGCGAACCTGCTTTCCGCGTTCATCCCGGCGCGGCGCCGGATCGGCTACGACCGCGCCCGCTCCCGCGATCTGCACGGACTGTTCATCAACGAACGTATTGCCGACCGCCCCGGCATCCACGTACTCGATGCCATCGGCAGCTTCTGCGAGCCGCTGGGTCTGGTGCGGGGCCGCACGATATGGAACCTGCCGGTGCCCGACGATGCCCACGCCTGGGCCCGCGCCCAATGGCCCGAAGACGGCCAGCGCACCCTGGTGATTTCGCCCTGCTCCAGTCACGTGCGCCGCAACTGGTATGCGGACCGCTACGCCGCCGTGGCCGACCATGCCGCCGCGGCGGGCTGGCGGGTGGTGCTGTGCGGTGGCCGCAGTGACCTGGAACGCGACACCGCGGACGCCATCGCCGCCGCGGCCGGTTCACCGGTCATCGATCTGGTCGGCAAGGACACCCTGAAGCAGCTGCCCGCCCTGCTGGCCCGCGCCGATCTGGTGATGACCCCCGACTCGGGGCCCATGCACATCGCCAATGCCATGGGCGCGAAGGTGCTGGGCCTGCATGCGGCCAGCAATCCCGCCCGCAGCGGGCCCTATTCCGACCGGCGCTACTGCGTTGACCGCTATGACGATGCCGCCCGCCGCTACCTCAAGCGCCCCGCGGCCGAGCTGCGCTGGGGCACCAAGATCGAACACGAGGGCGTGATGGAGCTGGTGACGGTGGACGACGCGATCGCCGCGTTCGAACGATTCCGCGCCGACCATCCCGGGGCGGAAACTCAGGCCCCTTCGCCGCGGTAATCCTGGTAGGACTTCTCTTCCACGAAGGACGAGCCCAGCGCCAGGTTGATCTCCTTCTTGATCCGCGCGCGCTCATCGTTCTCGAAGTACACGCTGCGCGCCAGGCGCACGAACTCCTCATCGAACTGGCCCGCCTTCTCCTTGAGGCGGATCTCGTCCTCGATCTCCCACAGGCGCTCGTTGACCGCCTTCAGCTCCGCGCGCAGGCGGACCACATCTCGGCCCGCGGCCGGGTGCGCCAGCCAGGTTTTTTCCAGCGCCGACAGCTCCCTGCGCACGTTGGCCAGCTTGCCGGCATCCTGCATCCGCTCGGACTTGATCTGCAGGATGGCGAGCTTGTCGAGCAGTTCGCCAAAGGAAACGGGCACTTGGACTTCAGGCATGGGCTTGGGTACCGGTGGAGGTTGGGAACGGCAGTTTAACCGCAAGGCCGCCGTGCGCCTTGTTCCCCGCCCGGTCGCCGCTTATCATGTCCGACTCCGCCGCCCACCGGCAGCGGACCACCGGAGAGGTGGCAGAGTGGTTGAATGTACCTGACTCGAAATCAGGCAGGCGTTTATAGCGCCTCGGGGATTCGAATCCCCCCCTCTCCGCCAGTTTCGAAAAGCCCCCGCAAGGGGGCTTTTTTGTGGCTCATCTCCAAAGCCAGGGCTTTTTCTTCGATTTGCCTCGCGGTGGCTGAGGGACCCCGCCGCGGCCGCTTTACCTTCGGTAGGTCGGGGCTACGCCCCCGACGGCCTGCGAAACACGTACCTCCCATTCGCCACGAGGCAGGTATTCCTCTGCGACGAAGCTTCAAGCGTCGGGTGGAGGTGCCCTTCAGGCGTAAGTAAAGGAGGAGGTGGCGGCCGCAAGCCGACGCCGGGGGACATGGAGCCTGAAGGGCACCCCCGCCCGACGCCCCGGCGCCTTATCAACACCCGCTTTCCCTTGATCCGGAGAAGAACCTTTTTGCGGCCGGGCAACCGCATTCGGCTAAGCCGCTGGCGGCCCATCAGACACCCCGCGCCACTTGCCTCCCACGCGATCGCTTAAACTCCCGACATGCCAAAAGACCCCACTCCCAGCCCCTCCCCCGTCGCTGACTTCGAAAAATCCCTCGAACAGCTCGAATCCCTCGTCGACACCATGGAACGGGGCGAACTGAGCCTGGAAAAATCGCTCGAAGCCTATGAACGCGGCGTCGGCCTGTACCGCCGCTGCCAGCAGGCCCTCGAACAGGCCGAACTGCGGGTGAAACTGCTCAGCGACCCGGACCGGCCCGAAGACGCCGTGCCCTTCCCCGGCACCAGCGACGATGGCTGACCACCCCGGCCCGGCCCCCGCCGCGCTGCTGGATGCCTGGCGCGCGCGGATCGACCTTGCGCTGGAACGCAGCCTGGACCCCGCCACCGGATCGGAGCCGCGCCTGCTGGCCGGCATGCGCCACGCCGTGCTGCTGGGCGGCAAGCGCATGCGCCCCCTGCTGACCCAGGCCAGCGGCCACGCCTGCGGTGCCGATGCCGACGCCCTGGACGCGCCGGCCGTAGCGATCGAACTGGTCCACGCCTACTCCCTGGTCCATGACGACCTGCCGGCCATGGACGATGACGCCCTGCGCCGCGGCCAGGCCACCGTGCACGTGGCCTTTGACGAAGCCACCGCGATCCTGGTGGGCGACGCGCTGCAGTCGCTGGCCTTCCAGGTTCTGGCCGACGCGCCGGTAAGCGATGCCCGCCGGGTGGCGATGCTGCACGAACTCGCCGTGGCCGCGGGCGCCCGCGGCATGTGCGGTGGCCAGGCGCTGGATCTGGCCGCCACCGGCAACGGCGCATCCGCCGGGCTGGAAGCGCTGGAACGCCTGCACGCGCTCAAGACCGGCGCCCTGATCCGCGCCGCCGTGCGCATGGGCGCGCTCGCCGCCGGTGCGGGGCCCGACCTGCACCAGCGCCTGGACACCTACGCCGACGCGCTCGGCCTGGCCTTCCAGATCCGCGATGACCTGCTTGATGTGGAAGGCGAAAGCGACGTTCTCGGCAAGACCGCGGGCAAGGACGCGGCCCAGGACAAGGCCACCTTCCCCGCCCTGATCGGCCTGGAGGCCTCGCGCGCGCGCCTGGCCGAACTCGCCGCCGCCATGGATGCCGCGCTGGAACCGCTGGGGCCGCGCGCCGACGCCCTGCGCGCCCTCGGCGAGCTGGCGATCCACCGCTCGCACTGACGCCCGCCAGGCCCGCGCCACCCGCCCTGTCCGTCCGCGACGGCATCTGTCGTTGATGTAGGGAGAGACCCGGACAGGAACGCGGGTAGAAACAGGGGTTGCAGTGGCGGGAACACCCGGGGGCCGGCTGGCCGGCGCCGTCGACTCGGCCATGGCCGCGGCGAGCGTGCGATTTATCGATGCCTGGGCCGTGGTGGAACGCGCCTACCGGCGGCCGCTGGCGTGGATTGCGCAGCGGCTCGGTTTCGCGTTCTATCCGCTGCTGGCGCTGGCGATGACCGGTGCGCTGGCCTGGGACTGGCAGCACGGGCGTACCCTGGCCGAGGCCGAAGACGCCGTCTTCGACCGGGTAATCGGCTGGCGACTGGTTGAGCCGGCCCCGAGCGGACGCACCGTGGTGGTGGAGATCGACGACTGCTCGATCGACTACTACCGCGCCCGCGGCGAAGGCGGCTGGCCGTGGCCGCGCGAGCGCCATGCGGACCTGATCGACGCGCTGGACCGCGCCGGCGTACGCGCCGTCGGCATCGACATCCTCTTCGCCGACCACGCTGCCAGCGACCCGGGCGGCGACGCGCTGCTGGACGCCGTGGCCGCGGGCGGCGACGGCCGCTTCATTTTTGCCGCCACGCGCCTGCATCCGGACTTCGACTCCAATGCGCCGCTGCGTGCTGCGCAGGTTCCGGGCGCGTTCCGGCTGCAGTCGCGGGCAGCCACGCCGGGACCGGCCGTGGCCATGATCCAGCCCTATGGCCAGGCCATGGCGCGCCATTCCGGCCTGGTGAACATCCAGCGCGGGCGCGATGGCGTGCTGCGCGATGTGCGCCTGTACGAAACCGCGCAGGGCTGGGCCCTGCCCGGGCTGGCGTTGCGCCTGGCCCGCGCCGGTGGCGCCGGGACCGGAGTGGACGCTGCGGTGGCTGCGGCATCAGCGCGGGCGGGCGACCTGCGGATCAACTGGCGCGAACGCAGTTCCCTGCCCTTCGCCAGCGCCGCCGATCTGATCGAGGGCCAGGCGGTGTGCGGGCAGTCGCTGCCGCCGCTGGAAGGCACGCTGGCCGTGGTCGGCCATACCGCGGCGGGCATCAACGACGCAAAGCCCACCCCGGTGGACATGGCCATGCCCGGGGTGGCCGTTCTGGCCGAAGCGGTGGAGGCGCTCTCCACCGACCGCTGGATCCGCATGCCCCCGGCCTGGCTGAAATACGCGCTGGCCGGCCTGCTGGTGCAGCTTTCGTGCCTGGTGTTCTGGCGCGGCGAGCCGCATACCGATGTCGATCCGGTCTTCGTGGCGCTCAACCTGGCCCTGCTGGCGATCGCCTTCGCCGGGCTGAACTTCTTCGGCTGGTTCGTCGATATCTTCGCCAGCCTGGGCTACGGCGCGCTGTGCTTCGGCCTGTGCCGCGGATACTCCGCCGTGCAGCGCGGCCGCGCCGAGGGCAATTCCGATTACCGGCCCGTTTTCGATCCCGTGGCCACCCCCTGGGTGCTGCTGGTGCGGCTGCGCTTCGAGCCCGACCCGGATCTGCCTCCACAGCAGGTCAAGCGCCGCCGGCGCGAGTACCGTCGGGCACTGCGCAAGCTGGTCTATACCCGACCCGACATCGTGATGGTCGAAGGGGTGGTGGAGCGCAAGCACTGGATGCAGGCGATCCTCGACGACCTGGTGCTGCTGACCTGGACCGGCGCCACCGAAGCGGAGGTGACCGCCCGGGCCGGCCACGACCTCGATGCCCTGCACGCTGCACTCAATACCGGCAGCGAGCGGCTGGATGGCAACGGCCAGGTGATGGTCTGCGCGGCCAGTGCCTGCCTGGGCACCCCGGCACCCGAACCCACACCAGCGGCCCGCCGCCTGCGCCTGCGCACCCTGCTGGGCCAGGACCTGGAGTCCCTGCCCCGTCGCCCGCTGTCATCCCACAACCCCTTGCCCATTTCCCCTGCCCCTTCCGAGGAGACCCTGCCATGCGCAGCCGCTTCCGTACCCTGAGCCTGGCCCTGCTGGCCGCTGCCTCCTTCGCCGGCGCCGCACTGGCCGCCGGCATGCCGGCCGTGGTCCACAAGCGTTCGGTCGAAGTCCGCCAGGCACCTGATTTTTCAGCACCTGCCATCACCACGCTGGATCGCGACACCCAGGTCCGGATCAGCGAGCAACAGGGCCTTTGGTATGCACTGCTGCTGGGCGATGGCAGCACCGGCTGGGTCCGGGTCAACGAGGTGCGCATGGCTTACGCCGGCGCGGAAACGCCGGCCACCGCGCGCCAGGCGCTGATGCACGGCAATGCCGGCCGCGGCCGCGTGACCGAAACCGCGACCGTGCGCGGGATCGATGCCAGCGAGCTGGCCGCCGGCCACCATGACGAAGCCGGGCTGATGCGGATGGAGGCCTATCGGGTGGATGCGGACAGCGCCGCCGCCCATGCCCGGGCCCAGGGCTGGCAGGCACGTACCGTACCGTGGCCGGCCGAAGCCGCCGAGCTCGATACCTCCGGCGTCCAGGCCACCCAGGCGGAAAAACGCGGTGCGCTGTCCAGCGCGCGCGGTCTGCTGTCACGGGTGGGCGGCGGAATCCTCGGCAGCCAGGCCACCCGCGTCGCCGACC
>DXCY01000213.1 GCA_019115725.1 Candidatus Luteimonas excrementigallinarum | reverse complement strand
GGCACTGCGTTCAAATTCCGCTGGCAGCGCATCGCGCGCCGCGCCGATCGGACGGCGCGCATCGCCTGATTCCGGATCGCCCCACTGCACGACGAAGTTGTCGTGCGAGCGATACACCGACAGCCCGTCCCAGAAGTGTCCGCGCGCCAGCGTGCGCACGTTCTCCGCGTTGGCCGGGGCGAAATCCGGTGCCAGCTCGATGATCACCCGGCCGGCATCCAGCTCCAGGTACACGGTGTTTTCAGGATCCAGGCTGCGCCAGTCGGCCGGGCTGGAGGCATCCAGCAGCTCGGCCATGGACGGCGGAGGTGCATCGTCATCGCTGGCCTGGGCCAGGGTGGGCAGTGCGCCCGCCAGCAGGGCGGCGAGGGCCAGTGGAAGCAGCCGGTGACGGCGGATCTGGGGCATGTCGGTACCTGGAGGGGAAAGGCCCGATTCTGCCCCGGATCGCAGCCGCGGGGAAAACCCGCGGTGTCGGCGGGTTCAACGCAATGGCTGCCGCCCGTGCCGGTTCAGCCGCCGGCCTGCGCCGTGGCCTTGCCGTTGCTGCGCGTCGCCGCTGCCGCGTCCTGGCTGGCTGCGTTTGCAGGAGTGTGTGCGGCAATGAACCCGCGCAGTTCCGGATACACCAGGTTGCGCCAGCGGCGGCCGCTGAAGATGCCGTAGTGGCCCACGCCCCTGGCGGTGAACTGCCTGCGCTTGTGCGCGGGGATGGCGCTGCACAGATCGTGGGCAGCATGGGTCTGGCCCTGGCCGGAGATGTCGTCCAGCTCGCCTTCGATGGTCAGCAGCGCGGTGGTGCCGATTGCCGAGGGCTGTACCCGCTCGCCGGCCACATCCCACTCGCCGCGCGGCAGCAGGAACTCCTGGAACACGATGCGGATCGTGTCCAGGTAGTACTCGGCCGGCATATCCAGCACCGCGTTGTATTCGTCATAGAAGCGGCGATGTGCCTGGGCGTCGTTGCCATCGCCCTTGACCAGGTTCTGGTAGAAATCCCAGTGCGAAGTGAAGTGCCGCTCCGGGTTCATGGCCACGAAGCCCATGTGCTGCAGGAAGCCCGGATACACCTTGCGGCCCTTGCCCGGATAGTTCGAGGGCACCTGGTGGATCACGTTGGTCTCGAACCACCACAGCGGCTTCTCGGTCGCCAGGTTGTTTACCGCCGTCGGCGAGCTGCGCCCGTCCACCGGGCCGCCCATCAGGCTCATCGACAGCGGGGTGGCTTCCCCGCGCGAGGCCATCAGCGACACCGCTGCCAGCACCGGCACCACCGGCTGGCACACCGCGATCACGTGCAGCTTCTCCGCGCCGATCAGGCGGATGAACTCCTGCACGTAGCCCACGTAATCATCCAGGGTGAAGCCGCCGGCCTCCCGGGGCACCATGCGCGCATCGATCCAGTCGGTGATGTACACCTTGTGGTCGGGCAGCAGGGTGCGCACGGTATCGCGCAGCAGGGTGGCGTGGTGGCCGGACAGCGGCGCCACCACCAGCACGGTGGGCTGGTCCTTCATGCCCAGGATGTTCTCTGCGTCGTCGGTATAGCGCTTGAAGCGCAGCAGCCGGCAGAACGGCTTTTCGGCGATCAGCTTTTCCACCACCGGCACGTCGTGGCCATCCTTTGTCACCTGGTGGATGGCGAATTCGGGTTTCTCGTAGTCCTTGCCCACCCGGTAGAACAGCTCGTTGGCCGCGGCCAGGCGTTCGGAGCCGGGAAGGGAGGACAGCATGCTGCTGGAGGCGGAAAAGACCTTGGCATTGGCCTCGGCCCAGTAGGTGAGCGGAGCGGTCATGGCGCGACCGAGCTCATGGAATTGATACAGGAACATGCGCTGGATTAACCCTTCCGGGGCGATTGCTGCGGTGCAGAATATACGATCGCCCTTCCCCGGGCATGAATCGGGGAAGGGGGCTAATCCACCAGCTCCAGCGCCGTGGCGCCGTCGGCCAGCGCCGGGGACAGCCAGCAGTGCGAGCCCAGCGGGCGCAGCCCGACCGACTGGAACCGGCCGCGGTAGAACGCCGCCGGGCGGCGCAGGAAGCCATCCTCGTCACCGACGGTCTCATCCTGACGGGTAAAGGTTTCCAGGAACGCCACGCCGCCGCACAGTTCGGCCAGCCCGGCCAGACCGCGGTCGATCTCGCGGGCCGGAAGGTAGTGCAGCACGTCGGCGCAGATCACCAGGTCGGCAGGTGGGCACGGACGCAGGTGCTCGAAATCGGCGAACCGGGCCCAGTGCAGGTTGCGCCGGGCGCCATGGCGCTCAATCGCGTACTGGCTGCTGTCAAAACCCAGGTACGCCACCTTGGGCCGCAGCTTGAGCAGCGGGCCCCGCCATGCCCCCTCGCCGCAGCCGATGTCGAGAACGGTGCGGATCGGGCGCTCCAGGTGGTATTCGGCCGTGGCCACGGCCAGCGCCACCTTGCGTGCCAGCCGCTGCGGCCCGCCGAGGCCGGCGCCGCGGTACCAGCGGTCGAAATATGCGCGGTCGTACTGCTTTTCCATCACCCGGATCCCTGAGGCTGAGCGCCTATTGTAGAAGCGCGCTGCGCGGACGAAGCCGGGGGATCTGCGGTATGCGATCCTTGGCGATGGATTCCGGGGAGTGCCGCCATGTATCTGTTGACCAAGACCTTGCACCTGCTGTTCGTGATGGCCTGGGTGGCCGCGGCGTTCTACCTGCCGCGCATCCTGGTGAACGTGGCCGAGGCCGGCGACTCGGCGCCGGTGCGCGCGCGCCTGGTGCTGATGGGCCGGCGGCTGTATCGCTTCGGCCACATCATGTTCGGCCTGGCGGTGGTGCTGGGGCTGGTGCTGTGGCTGGGCTACCGGGTGATCCCGGGCTTCCAGACCATGGTGGGCGCGGGCACCGGCTGGATGCATGCCAAGCTGCTGCTGGTGGCGCTGATGTTCGCCCATTACATCGTGGCCGGGCGCTGGCTCAAGGGCGCGGAAAAGGGCGCGGCCGTGGCCAGCAGCGGTCGCCTGCGGCTGTTCAACGAGATCCCGGTGTTCCTGCTGCTGGGGATCATCTGGCTGGTGCTGGCCAAGCCGTTCTGAACGGCATGGCCCACCGCCATACCGGGCCCGCAGGCCGCGATCGGCTAATCTTGCGGGCTGAATTTCCTTAAGGGTGATGCCATGCCTTCCTTCGATATCGTTTCCGAAGTGGACTCCCACGAGCTGACCAACGCCGTGGACCAGGCCAGCCGGGAGCTCTCCAACCGCTTCGACTTCAAGAACGTGGACGCCACCTTCGAACTCGAGGGCGAGGTGATCACCCAGTCGGCGCCGAGCGACTTCCAGCTCCAGCAGATGACCGACATCCTGCGCGCCCGGCTGTCCGCACGCGGCATCGACGTGCGCTGCCTGGAGTTTGGCGAGGTGGAAACCAACCTGGCCCGCGCCCGGCAGAAAATCGACGTCAAGCAGGGCATCAACCGCGAGCTGGCCAAGAAGATCCAGGCCACGCTCAAGGCCGCCAAGCTGAAGGTGGACAGCCAGATCAACGGCGACAAGCTGCGGGTCAACGGCAAGAAACGCGACGATCTGCAGGCCGCCATCGCCCTGCTGCGCGGCGAGGAATTCGAGCTGCCGCTGCAGTTCGAGAACTTCCGCGACTGAGCCGCTTCACCTCGCCCGGTGTCCTGTTCCGGCACCGGGCAGCGTGCATGTGGGCATTGGCCGTCCGATGTGGGCGGCCCCCTGTTCCCCTCCATGGAGTGGCATGCATGCGTTGGAGTGCGTTTCCGGTCCTGATCCTGCTGGCGCTGGGCTTTTCCGGCTGCGCCACCATGACCCAGGGCGAATGCCTGAGCGGCAACTGGTTGCGTGTCGGCTACCAGGACGGCGCCGCCGGCCATCCACCCTCGCGCCTGGGCAACCATGAGGCGGCCTGTGCGGCGCACGGCGTGGGGGTCGATCCGCAGGCCTATTTCGATGGGCGCGAACGCGGGCTGGTGGAGTACTGCACGCCGTGGGGCGGCTTCAACGCCGGTCGCAATGGCCGCACCTACCACGGCGTCTGCGCGTATGAGAGCGAGGGCGCCTTTCTCACCGGCTATACGGATGGCCGCCATGTCCATGAGGCCGACCAGTACGCATCGCGGGCGCGCTCGGATGTCAGCAGCCTGGAATCGCGGATCCGCCGCCTGCAGCGTGACATCGACCGCCTGCGAGGGCGCATGGAGTCAGCTGAATCCAGCGATGACCGCAAGGCGCTGGCCGCTGAGCTGCAGGCCCTGCGGGGCGAGCTGCGCCAGGCAGAACGCAGCCTGGTCCAGGCCCGACGCGAGCATGACCTGGCCGAACGCGAACTGCAGCGGGTGCGCTACCTGCTGGAGCCGAGGTATCACGGCGGCTGGTGAGCGGCGTTCCTACGGGGAGGGCGTGTCGGCGGCGGAGCCGTTGGTGATGCGGTGCACGTCGTGGGTGGCGACGCCGAGGCTGCGGTCGGGGAGGTCGAAGAACTCCGGGTGCTGCAGGGTCATCGCCATGTCCTCCAGGCCGGTCTGCCAGTGTTCGCGCAGGGGGATGCGGCCGAAGGCGTAGTCCTTGTGCTGCTGCTCGTGCGATTTTTTCTGGTAGATCAGGTGGATCACGTTGAACACCCGGTCGTCCAGGTAGGGCGCGAACACGTCGGCCAGGTGCGGTGGCAGCTGGCCCTCCGGCAGGCGGTCGATCAGCTCGTGCAGGGCCGAGCGCAGCTGCTGTTCCAGCTCCACCATGCGGGTGCCGTGGCGGGTGCGGCTGGAGAAGCGGATGTCCTTGGTGCGTTCAAGCACGTCGAGCATGGTGCGGGGGCGCTCGCCGCGCGCGCTGAACAGGTCCACCTGCAGGGCCAGGGTGTCGCCGTCGGGACGGCAGCCGAGCACGTATTCCAGCGGCGTGTTGGAAACGATGCCGCCATCCCAGTACCACTCGCCGTCGATCTCCACCGCCGGGAAGGCCGGCGGCAGGGCGCCGGAGGCGAGGATGTGTTCGACCCGGATGGCTTCGCGGTCGCTGTCGAAATAGCGGAAGTTGCCGCTGGTGATGCCGGCCGCGCCCACGGTCAGGCGCACGCTGCGGTCGTTGTTGATGCGGTCGAAATCGACGAAGCGCGCCAGCGTGTCGCGCAGCGGCGCGGTATCGTAGAAGCTGGTGGCCTGCGGGCTGCCATCGGCGAACAGGAACGGCGAGAACATGCGTGGCGCGAAGAACCCGCGCTGGCCCGCCAGCATCGCGCCCATCGCCCCCATGTCGCGGGCCCAGGACAGTAGGGTGGGATCTTCCGGGAAGGCGGCAACGGTGCCGCGCACTGCGGCGGCCAGCGGTCCCAGGGGGCCGGCGGCGGGTTCGGCGATGAGCTCCCAGAAATCCCGCAGGCGCTGGATGCGATCCTCGGGTGGATTGCCCGCCAGGATCGCGGCGTTGATCGCGCCGATCGAGATGCCGGCGAACCAGTTGGGCCGGATCCCCGCCTCGTGCAGTCCTTCGTACACGCCGCACTGGTAGCCGCCGAGCGCGCCGCCGCCCTGCAGCACCAGGGCAACGACGGGATAGCGCCCGACCCGCTCGCGGATCGCCGCCGGTGCATTCACTGCATGAACCAGCCGTGGCTGACCACCAGGCTTTGCCCGGTCAGCGCGTTGGTCTCGAACGCGGCCAGCGTCAGCGCGACGTTGGCGACGTCATCGACCGTGGTGAATTCACCGTCCACGGTGTCTTTCAACATGATGTCCTTGACCACCGCTTCCTCGGTGATGCCGAACTCCCGGGCCTGCTCCGGGATCTGCTTGTCCACCAGCGGGGTGCGCACGAAGCCGGGGCAGATGACGTTGGCGCGTACGCCGTATTCGGCGGCCTCCCGGGCCACCGTGCGGCACAGGCCGAGCAGGCCGTGCTTGGCGGTGACGTAGGGTGCCTTGAGCTTGGACGCCAGGTGAGAGTGCACCGAGCCCATGTAGATGATCGCGCCGCCTTCGCGCCGTTTTTCCATGTCGCGCAGGCACTCGCGGCTGGTGAGGAAGGCGCCGTCCAGGTGGATGGCGAGCATCTTCTTCCAGTCGGCCAGGCTGAAATCGGTGACCTTGTTGACGATCTGGATGCCGGCGTTGGAGACCAGCACGTCCACGCGGCCCCATTCGGAGATGACTTTCGCCACCCCGTCGATGACCTGCTGTTCGTCGGTGACGTCCATGGCCACGGCGATAGCCTGTCCGCCTTCGTCGCGGATGGAGCGGGCGGCCTCTTCGGCCGCTTCAAGCCTGAGGTCGGCGATGGCAACGCGGCCGCCGGCCTGGGCATAGACCTCGGCGATGCGCTTGCCGATGCCACTGGCCGCGCCGGTGACCAGGCAGACCTTGCCGTCGAGTCGGTTCATGCGGGTGCTCCGTTGTTCGGTGACTGCCGGAAGCATACCGGCGATGGTCGACCAACTCTGTTGCACCAATGGCCACCCCCGGCCGGCGCGGGAAGGCGGCGGCCGAAGCTCGGCCGCGCTTCAACTCAGGGGCGCATGAAGTCGGCGGGGTGGGGCAGCTCGACAGGGACGCCGTCGGCATTGCACAGGTCCTGCTCGCACAGGCGCTGGCGCAGACGCGGGGTGGCCTGGACCATGAAGTGGTACAGCACGTGCTGCTCCACGTTGCCGCGCACGGCGTGGGCGCCGGGGCCGCGCGCCCAGATGCCGACGTCATCGCCGCCGTGAGTCTCGCTGGCCAGCGGCACGGTCACTTCCTGCAGATAATCGCGGTGGGCGGTGTCCACCCCGGACAGGTCCGGGCGGCCAGTGGCACCCGCGTAGCCGGGACCGTTGGCGTAGCCCAGGGTGGTGTAGGGCAGGCCGGTCGCGTCCAGGGTGTAGCCGTCGGCGCTGTCCGGGTCGGTGCTTACCTTGCCCAGGATCGGGTTGCCGCGGGCCGGGTAGCCGCTGAAGGTCAGAGTGTGGGCGTGGTCGGCGGTGACCAGGATCAGGGTGTCGGACTCGCTGGTCATCTCGCTGGCGGCCTGCACAGCGTCGGCCAGGGCCACGGTATCCACCAGGGCGCGGTGGGCGTTGCCGGCGTGGTGGGCATGGTCGATGCGGCCGCCTTCCACCAGCAGCAAATAGCCTTCTTTGCCGGCCTGCAGGCGGCGGATGGCTTCGCGGGTCAGTTCGGCCAGGCTGGGCTCGTCCGGGTCCAGTTCGGCGCGGTCGGCCTCGAAATGCAGGTGGTCGTATTCGAACAGGCCCAGGATCGGACCCTGGCCGCTGGCGGCCTCCATCTGCGCGCGGTTCCACACGAAGGCGCCGCCGGGATTGCGGGCCTTCCAGTCGGCGATCAGGTCGCGCCCGTCGGTGCGCTTGCCCGGGCGGTCATGTTCCGGGTCCTGCTGCTGCACGGGCAGGAAATATTGGCGGCCGCCACCGAAGATCACGGCCGGTCCGCTGCCGAACGGGGTATCCAGCAGCTGGGCGGCGATATCTGTGCAGCCCTGGGCGCGTGCGGCGGCGGGCACCTGGGCATCGTTCTCCCAGTTGCGATCCGGCGAGCGCGCATAGGTGGCCGCCGGGGTGGCATGGGTGATGCGGGTGCTGGTGACGATGCCGGTCGACAGGCCCGCACTCTGGGCCAGTTCCAGCACGCTGAGCAGGCCGCGCTCGCCGTAGGCGCTGCAGTCGCCGCGCGGGCGGGTGTGGTCGACGTTGATCACGCCCGCCCGGGTCTTCACCCCGGTGGCCATGGCGCTCATGGTGCCCGCCGAATCCGGGGTCTGCATATCGGTGTTGTAGGTGCGCGAGAGCGCGGTGTGGGGGAAATCCTCCCAGCTCAGACGGTATTCCTCGCCTGCGTTGCCGGCGCGCTGGCCGGCCAGGATGCGTGCCGCCGATACGGTGGTCAGGCTCATGCCGTCGCCGACGAACAGGATTACGTTGCGGGCCCGGCCTTCCATTGCGCCGCGCTCGGCGGCGGCGGCCGCGCCGCTGCGGAACCACCACTGCGGGGTTTCACCGGCCGGGCGTTCGATCCGCGGCACCTCGATGGGCGCGATGTTGAGGGCGGTGTCGGCGGCGGGCGCCTGGTCACGGACCGGGGTGGCGCAGGCGGCGAGCAGGGTGGCGAGACAGCACAGGGCGGGAATACGCATGGATACCTGAGGGGAATTGCAAAGCGGCCATTATGCCGCCGCCAGTGCGCTGCTGTGTTGCAGTAAAAAGACCGCGCTGCAGCCAGGCGCTGGGTTAAGGTGCCCTGTTACCTGCATAAGATGATGGTGTTCCATGGTGGCCTGGTGGTTCCGAATTCCTTTCTGGCAGCGCGTCGCTGCGGGCTTTGTGCTGGGTGCGCTGGCGGGCTGGCTGATGGGGGCGGCGGCCGGCACCTGGCTGCAGCCGCTGGGCACGCTGTACATCAACCTGATCCGCATGATCGCGGTGCCGCTGGTGTTTTTCGCCGTGCTCAACGCGGTCTCGGCCCTGCACGGGCAGCACCGGATGGCCGAGCTGGGTGGCCGCACCTTCGGCTGGTTCGCGGCCACCGCGGTTCTGGCGGTGGGCGTGGCGTTCGCGGTGTCCTCGGTGATCAGCCTGGGCCACGGCGTGGACCTGCTGCCGCCCGAGGACTACGTGCCGCGCGAGGTGCCCACGCCGGTGCAGGTGGTGCTGGATATCGTGCCCACCAACCCGTTCGCGGCGCTGGCCGAGGGGCGGATCCTGCAGGTGATCTTCTTCGCCGGGCTGCTCGGTTTCGCCCTGGTCAAGCTGGGCGACCGCACCGAAGCATTGCGCAAGATCGTCGGCCAGGGCAGCGAGGCGATGATCCAGGTCACCCGCTTCGTGCTGGAGGTGACCCCGATCGGCACCTTCGGCCTGATCGGCGCCCTGGTGGGGACCTACGGCTTCGAGCAGCTGCTGCCGCTGGGCAACTTCGTGGTTGCGATCTACGTTGCCTGCGCGCTGCACATCGTGTTCGTGTACGGCGGTCTGCTGCTGGCGCACGGGCTGAACCCGCTGAAGTTCTTCCGCGGCGCGGCGCCCGGCATGCAGGTGGCCTTCGCCAGTTCGTCCAGCTTCGCCTCGCTGCCGGTGGCGCTGCGCAGCGTCACCCACAACCTGGGCGTGGACAAGGATTACGCCGCGTTCGCGGTGCCGCTGGGCGCGAGCATCAAGATGGACGGCTGCGGGGCGATCTTCCCGGCGATGGCGGCGGTGTTCGCCGCGCAGTATTACGGGATCGAGCTCAGCGCGGCGCAGTACATGGTGATCCTGCTGGCCTCGGTGCTGGGCAGCTTCGGCACCGCGGGCGTGCCGGGCACGGCGGTGGTGATGGCCACGGTGGTGCTCAGCGCCGCCGGCCTGCCGTTGCACGTGCTGGGCATCCTGCTGGCGATCGACCGCATCCTGGACATGATGCGCACCATGACCAACGTGACCGGACAGATGCTGGTGCCGGTGCTGGTGGCCAAGGAAACCGGGTTGCTGGACCGTGAGGCCTATAACCGCGCGTCCAGCAACGTGGGACTCGAGGAAGTGGCGAAGACCGAGTGACTTCGCCATTGCCGGTGTCAGCGCTGCCGCCGGTCCGCGGCGGCTGAACCGGCAATGGTGGCGCCAACGCGGCTGTCACCCGGGCGGTGATTACATCCAGGCTCCATCCCCCTGTGGAGCGAACGATGACCGATCACGCCGAACTCGAAGAAAAATTCTGGAAGGCCCTGGAAGACGACCGCACCCTGCTGCTGGGCCTGGGCGGACAGGAAGACGGCCACGCCCGGCCGATGACCGCGCTATGTGAAGAGCGCCGCTCGCCGATCTGGTTTTTCACCTCGGCCGATAACGTGCTGGTGCAGCAGCTGGCGCAGGGGAGCGGCCGCGCCATCGCCGGCTTCGCCTCCAAGGGCCATGACCTGTTTGCCAGCATCCGCGGCAGCCTGCGTGTGGATACCGACCGCGCCGTGGTCGAGCGGCTGTGGAACCCGTTCATCGCCGCCTGGTTCGAAGGCAAGGACGATCCGAAGATCCGCCTGTTGCGCCTGGACGCCGAAGACGCCGAGGTCTGGGTGGATGCCAACAGCATGGTGGCCGGGGTGAAGATGCTGCTGGGTATGGACCCGAAGAAGGACTACCGCGACAAGGTCGGTGAGGTCGACCTGCGCTGAGCAGGACCACGGTGGTGCGGGACGATCTGGTGGTCCTGACGCCGGAAGGGCTGTACTGCCCTCCCGGCGGCTTCCATATCGACCCGTGGCGACCGGTGCCGCGTGCGGTGATCACCCACGGCCACGGTGATCATGCCCGCGGCGGCATGGGCTGCTACTACGTGGCCGAAGAGGGCCTGCCGATCCTGCAGTGGCGACTGGGCGCGCAGGATTACCGGGTCCATGCCCTGGGCGAGCGGGTGCGGATTGGCGATGCCGTGGTGTCCTTCCACCCGGCCGGCCACGTGCTCGGCTCCACCCAGGTGCGGATCGAGGCGGGAGGCGAGGTGTGGGTGGCCTCGGGCGACTACAAGCGCGACCCCGACCCCACCTGCCTGCCGTTCGAGGTGGTGTCGTGCGATGTGTTCATCACCGAATCCACCTTCGGCCTGCCGATCTACCGCTGGCCGCCGGCCGCCGCGGTGGCGGCGGAGATCGAAGCCTGGCGGGCGGAATGCGAGGCCAACGGCGAGGCGGCCATCCTCTACTCCTACGCGCTGGGCAAGGCCCAGCGGGTGCTGGCCGAGCTGGCCGCGCATACCGGCCGGCCGGCGTGGCTGCACGGTGCGATCGACGCCGGCGTGCAGGTCTACCGCGAAGCAGGCGTGCACATGCTCGATACCCGCCGGGTGGCGGACGAGGCGCGCGGCGCGGATTTCGCCGGCCAGCTGGTGATCGCGCCGCCCTCGGCGGCCGGCAGCCCGTGGATCCGGCGCTTCCGCCGCGCCCAGCAGGGCTTTGCCTCCGGCTGGATGCGGATCCGAGGCAACCGCCGCCGGCGCAACTACGACCGCGGTTTCGTCATTTCCGACCATGCCGACTGGCCGGCGCTGCTGGGCACGGTCGAAGACACCGGCGCGCGGCGGGTAATCGCCACCCACGGCGATACCGACGCACTGGTTCGCGTGCTCAATGAGCGCGGCATCGACACGGGCACGTTTGCCACCGGCTACGGCGAGGAAGACTGATGCGCCGCTTCGCCGCCCTGTACGAGCGCCTGGACCGCAGCACCGGCACCACCGACAAGCGGCGCGCGCTGATGGATTACTTCCGCTCCGCGCCCCGGCGCGACGCGGCGTGGGCCCTGTGGCTGCTGGCCGGTGGCAAGGTGGGCGGGGCGCGCAGCAGGATCGCCTCCACCGGGGAGCTGCGGACCTGGATTGGCGAGGAATCGGGCACGCCGCAGTGGTTGGTGGAGGCCTGTCACCACCAGGTGGGCGACCTGGCGGAAACCCTGGCCCTGCTGCTCGATGATCCGCCGGGCGACGCTGCTGCCGGGCTGGCAGGGCGGGCGCATGCCGCTGTCAAGCGAGCTGGGCGAGGCGGTGGAGGCGATCCTCGCCC
>DXCY01000212.1 GCA_019115725.1 Candidatus Luteimonas excrementigallinarum | reverse complement strand
GTTGGCCTGCATCCGGCGCAGGTGGCTGCGGGCGTCGTCGAGCGAATCGATCTCGGCCTTGAAGCCGCCGTCCGCGCCGTAGAGGATCGTGCCGGTAGAGAACATGCGCGGGCCCACCATGCGCCCGGCCTGCAGCAGCTCGGACTGCGAGAACACGAACTCGGTGGTCGCCGACGGGTCATGCAGGGTGGTGATGCCGAAGGCGAGGTTGGCGTAGTAGGCCCAGTTCTGCTGCGGCACCACGCCGGAGCCGAAGTTGGAGGCGTGGGCGTGCACGTCGATCATGCCGGGGACGATGGTCTTGCCGGCCGCGTCGATCACATTCGCGCCCGCAGGCACCTCGACCTCGCCCGCCGCGCCCACTGCGGCAATGGTGTTGCCGCGGAGCACGATGGTGCCGTTCTCGATCACCTCCTGCGAATTCTCCGCATCGCGCATGGTCACGATGCGCGCGTTGGTGAAGGCCACCACCTCATCGGCCTGGTACACCGGCGCCTCCAGGCCCACCGGGATGCCGCCGCCCGGTGCGGGCTCGGCAATCTCCTGCGGCGCGCCCGGCAGGAAGGCGAAGGTCTGGTCCAGGCGCCGCGAGTGGTAGCGGTCGCCGACCATCCAGTGCACGGACTTGGAGTCGGCCGCCCAGTGCAGGTAGCTGCCCACGTCGGCACTGACCTGGCGCACCGGCAGCGCACGGGTCTCGCGGTTGAGGGTGATCACCCGCCCGGCCTCGGGCATCGGCGCCACGTAGGCATGGAACAGCTCGGTGAACGCCACCCACTTGCCGTCCGGGCTGATCTGTACCGAGTCCACGTACTTGAGGTCGAACACCTCGCGCGGGTCCTCGCCGTGCAGGCCCACCGACATCAGCTTCTTCTCCATGCCGCCGCCGGCCAGATACAGCACCCGGCTGCCATCATGGTTGAACTGCGGCGACTGGCCGGACTCGGCCACGCGCACCGGCTCGCCGCCCGAGGCGGGCACCACGTAGATGCCGCGGTCGCCCGACCACAGGCTGCCGGTCAGGCCGCCCCCGCCGCTGCGGCTGTACACCACGTGGCGGCCGTCGGGCGAGAAGCCCGGCTGGTAGTAGAAGCCGCGCTCGGTGGTGAGCTTGCGGCCCACGCCGGTGCCGCTGGCGCTGCGCACGTGGATCGCGCCCATCTCCTCGTCGGACCAGGTGGTGTAGAGCATCTGCCGGCCATCGGCGCTGAAGCTCGGCTGGTATTCGTACACGCCGCGGCTGCTGGTGAGCCGCTGCGGGGTGCCGTTGGGCAGGGACTTGCGCCACAGCTGGCCGAGCGCATGGAACACCAGGGTGCCGCCATCGGCCGAGGTGGCCACGTCGCGGATCATGCGCGGGTTGAACGTGCCTTCCGGCAGCTGCTGGGCAAAGTGCAGCGGCTCGGAGACCACCTGCTCCACCTGGGCGGTGAACGGCACCTCGGTGGCCTGGCCGCTGGCCATGTCCACCTGCCACAGGCCGCCCTGGGCCCAGATCACCACCGCATTGGAGTCCGGCATCCAGTTGAAGCCGGAGTACGGCCCGAAGATCGCCCAGGCTTCCTGCTGGTCATGGCTCAGGCCGTCCCACACCGGGCGCACCTGGCCGCTGGCCAGATCAAGATGGTGCAGCACGCTCTTGTCGCGCACGCGCTTGACGAAGGCCAGCGAGCGGCCATCCGGCGACACCTGCGGACGCACCGCACCGCCCGGGCTGTACACCACGTTCTCATTCTTTCCGGTCTGGCGGTCGAAGCGCTTGATCGCGTAGATCACCCCGTGCGGGTCACGGTTGTAGTCGAACGCGCCGCCCGGGCTCACATCCTGCGAGTAGTACACGTAGCGGCCATCGGGCGACACGCTGGGCTCACCGATGTCCTGCTGGTCGTTGGGCTTTTCCACAAGCTGGATGCCGGCACTGGTGCCGCCGGCGTGATACAGCCACAGCTCGCCCGCGCCCAGCGAACGGCGCGAGGTGAAGTGCTTGCGGGCCACGATGTACTCGCCATCGGGCGTCCAGGTGGGGTTGTTGAGCAGGCGGAAGCTTTCATCCGTCACCTGGCGCGCGTCGCTGCCGTCGGCGGCAATGGTCCAGATGTTGTTGCCGCCGCTGCGGTCGGAGGTGAAGGCGATGCGGCTGCCATCGGGCGACCAGCGCGGCTGGATGTCCCAGGCGCGGCCGCTGCTGATGCGGGTGGCGGCGCCGCCGGAGACCGGCATGCGGTACAGGTCGCCCAGCAGCGAGAACACGATCGTGCGCCCGTCGGGCGACACGTCCACGTCCATCCAGGTGCCCTCGCTGGTCTCGAAGCGCACCGTCTTGGCCTGGCCCTGGGTGGATTCCACGCTCCACTTGCCGTTGTCCTCGGCCGCATCCGCATCGGCGCGCACGCCGCGGGCGCTTTCCAGCGGCGCTTCGGCGGAATCCACGCCGGCCGCGTCCAGTGCGTCCTGCTCCAGTTCGACGTTGTCGCTGCGGCCTTCCTGCTGCTCCTCCGGCGGCGGCGGGGCGTCCTGGGCGTGGACGGGGAGGGCGAAAAGCGCACCGGCGAGGGCGAGGGCAAGGACGTTGCGGGTCATGCAGGACTTCCGGAAAAGTGATTCCCGCCAACATACCGGCCCGCCCCCGGCCCGGCACAGGGACAAAAGTCCCGGGCGCGGCGCGTCCGCCCCGCAGGTCGGGGCTACGCCCCCGACGCCCCGCGAACCACGCACTCCGGCGGTCACCGTGACTCAAATATCCCTCGCGTCGGCCGCGTAGGGCCGACCTACGGATGGAGCAGGGCCGACCTGCGGATGTGGTGCGTCTGGGACGTGGCCCCCGCCGCACGGTTGAAATCCGGCCCGCCGGCCGCAGATCACCTGTTTGTCGCACAACTGGACATCCGGACCCATGACCACTACAGAAACCCGCAAGTTCGAAGCCGAAGTCGCCCAGGTCCTGCACCTGGTCACCCATTCGCTCTACTCGCACAAGGAAATCTTCCTGCGCGAGCTGATCTCCAACGCCTCCGACGCCTGCGACAAGCTGCGCTTCGAGGCCATCGCCAACCCCGACCTGCTGGCCGGCGAAGGCGAGCTCAGGATCGACGTGGAATGGGACAAGGACGCACGCACCGTCACCATCCGCGACAACGGCATCGGCATGGCGCGGGATGAGGTAGTGGCCAACATCGGCAGCATCGCCAGCTCCGGCACCCGCCGGTTCCTGGAATCGCTGGACGGTGAGAAGAAGGCGGATGCGCGCCTGATCGGCCAGTTCGGCGTCGGCTTCTATTCCGGTTTCGTGGTCGCCGACAAGGTCACCGTGCTCACCCGCCGCGCCGGCAGCACCCCGGAGGAAGGCGTGAAGTGGGAAAGCGATGGCCGCGGCGAGTACTCGCTGGACGCCGCCACCCTGCCCGAGCGCGGCACCGCCGTGGTGCTGCACCTGAAGGAGGGCGAGGAGGAGTTCCTCGAGGACTGGAAGCTGCGCTCGCTGGTGCGCAAGTATTCCGACCACGTAGCCTTCCCGATCCGCATGCCCAAGGCCGACATGGGCGGCGACGAGGAGAACAAGGCCGCCGATCAGGCGCCCGAGTGGGAGACCGTCAACGACGCCTCGGCGCTGTGGACCAAGTCCAAGTCGGAGATCAGCGACGAGGACTACCAGAACTTCTACAAGTCGCTCGGCCACGATTTCAACGATGCCGCCGCGTGGAGCCACAACCGCGTGGAAGGCAGCCAGAGCTTCACCACCCTGCTGTACCTGCCCTCGCAGCCGCCGTTCGACCTGATGATGGGCGGGCGCGACGAGCGCAAGGGGCTCAAGCTCTACATCAAGCGCGTGTTCGTGATGGACGCAGCCGAGGAGCTGCTGCCCAACTACCTGCGCTTCGTGCGCGGCGTGGTGGATTCGGACGACCTGCCGCTCAACGTGAGCCGCGAGATCCTGCAGCAGAACCGCCAGCTGGACCGCATCAGGGGCGCCTGCGTGAAGCGCGTGCTGGACCTGATCGAAAAGCTCTCGCGCGACGAACCGGAGAAGTTCGCCGCCTTCCTCAAGGCTTTCGGCAACACGCTCAAGGAAGGCATCGTGGAAGACCACGCCAACCGCGAGCGGATCGCCAAGCTGCTGCGCTTCGCGTCGACCCAGGGCGAGGGCGACGCCCAGACCGTGTCGCTGGATGACTACGTCGGCCGCATGAAGGGTGACCAGGACGCGATCTGGTACATCACCGCCGACGGCTACAAGGCCGCCGCGGGCAGCCCGCAGCTGGAGGCGTTCAAGGCGCGCGGCATCGAAGTGCTGCTGATGTTCGACCGCATCGACGAGTGGGTGCTGGGCCACCTGACCGAGTACGCCGGCAAGCCGCTGAAGAGCGTGGCCAAGGGCGAGCTGCCGATGGACGAGGCGGAAAAGAAGAAGCAGGAAGAAGCCACCGAGGCCGCCGCCCCGCTGCTGGAGAAGCTGAAGACGATGCTGGGCGATCGCGTGGCCGACGTGCGCGTGTCCGCCCGCCTCACCGACTCGCCCTCCTGCCTGGCCCTGGCCGACCACGAAATGGCCCCGCACCTGGCGCGCCTGCTGCGCGAGGCCGGCCAGGACGTGCCGGAGAGCAAGCCGACGCTGGAGATCAACCCGCAGCACGCACTGTTGGCGAGGATCGACACCGAAGCGGACGCAGCCGTCGCCAACGATCTGGCCACGCTGCTGCTCGAGCAGGCCGAGATCGCTGCCGGCGCACCGCTGGTGGATCCGGCCGCGTTCGTGCAGCGGATGAACCGGCTGCTGGTGGGCTGACGTGCCTGTCCTGGGCGGGCTTCAGTCAACCGCCCAGGACAGCACCGCGTTCCTGCACACGCCCCACAGCCGGGCGCCATCGCCGGACCACACCAGCCGCTTGAGATCGTAGCAGTCGCGCTGTTCCACATCGGCCACGACCGCCTTCCTGCCGGAGGCGGTCGGCCAGATTGCGATGCGACTGCCGCTGCGCAGCACGTCGCCCCCCAGGGCGATGCGGGTGCCGTCGGGGCTGGCGCTTCCCGCTGCAAGCGAATTGACTCCCTCCAGCCAGGCCGACAACAACGTCCGCCCGGTGTCCACGTTAGTGACGTGCATGCCACGCTGGCGCTCCGGTCCGATCGTGAAGCCGGTGGCAATCCAGCGCCCCGCCGGGGAGCCGAACGGCTGCGGCACGTGGTTGGCCATGCCGTCCCAGTCACCATCCCCCTCAACAACGCTCCCCAGCCGCAGCGGCAGCTCGATCGCGCGCACGATGCGTCCGTCTTCCGGATGCAGCAGCGCCAGGCCGGTCGGCTCCTCCACCCAGACCCCTTCCTGATCAAGCGCATCGATCGGTTTGAGCAGGCTGTTGCCCCGCCGGTATCGGCGCGCAACCGCCTGCCGCGGTGACATGAACCCCGGGGTAAACCACCAAGGCTCGCCATCGGCGACAGGCATGGGGCCGGACACCAGCCGCTGCAGGCCGCTGCGCAAGGGGCCTCTCAGGCTGGAGACGTGGCTGTACAGCTCCAACCCGCCATCCGCGCCCCGCTGCCACTGCCAGTAATTCGGCTCGTCGATACCTTCCGGAACCTGCAGGGGGTGATGGGTGGTGACGCCAGTGGCCGGGTCGTGGACGACTACGGCATTGGTAAGCGTCAGATGGATCCGTCCCTGCGCACCCGCGATCAGGCGCGTATAGGCGCTGTGCACGTTCTGGGCGTCGCCGCGCCACAGCAGCCGCGCCTCACCACCGGGGCGGTAATGCCACAGCCGGGGATGGCTGCGTTCATGGGTCGCCAACAGCAGCTCGCCTCCTGGCAGCGGGAACAGATCAAGCAGTGCGCCCATCCCTTCGGCCAGCGGCCAACTGACCGTATCCAGCTGCCGCGCATCCGGATCCGGCGCCACCAGCCGGGATTGCTTCACCGGAAAAGGCGGCTCGATCGGCACCGTCCACGCTTCGGCCGAGGCATGCACCTGGGTGTGCGCCCCCTCCGGCAGCGCGCGCAGCGCTTCATGCACGGCAGTGAACAGGTCCGCGGGCACCACCTTCCGATCCAGGAACCTGGACGGCCCCGGGGAAAGGATGTTGAACTCGCGGATCTGGTCGATCAGCCCACCGTCAGGATTCGGCCACCGCAGCTGGGCTTGGACCGACACGACGGTGGCCGGGGCACCCAGCACCACGTCCATCTCCCTCACCGACACCACGTCAACGCGGCGGCTGCGCCCGGCCAGGCCGTGGCGTCGGGTTTGGGTGGCCCTCCAGAACCGGCTGTCCGGCTGCAGCTCCGGCAGCTCAATCCGGGTCTGCGGAGAAGAATCGGGGGACGCTTCCGCCCGTCGCATCTCACGCTCCAGCTCCCACGGCAGCAGGGCGCCCATATCGACCTGGGCCTGCAACCCCTCCAGCGACGCAATGCGGGCATACGCACGCCGCAGCTCCGGATGGCGCGACATGAGCACCTCAGCCCACCCATCCCCCAGGTAGGCCCGTGGGATCTGCGAAAAATTTCCCTCGAAGCGCCCCAATCCGGCCAGCGCCTGCTCCACCGCCGGCTGCACCTGACCAAAGGGCGCGCGGATCGCGATATGGGCCACCTGGGAGCGGGTTCCCTCCTCTATCAGTACCTCGCCGCGCAGCGCGCGCGGCAGGCCCTTTTCCTGCAGCAGCTCCACGCGCCAACCCTCGAGGGGGTAGGCTGGATCCGCAGCCCACACGGGCAACGCCAGGCTGCATAGCAGTGCCAGCGCCAGACGCCATCCGACAACGCGTTGAACCCGGCCGGCGGTGCGCGGCCACCGGCTACCCCTCGGCTGATCGTCCATGTCCGCCCCGTGGTTACTGGATATTTCGCAGGAAAGCTTACCTTGGCCACGAACCTCACACAGACAAGATCAATTCGGGGTAACAATGACCGGGTACCGCAACAGAATCTTCATTCCACCACCGGAGGTTGCAACATGAGCCTGTTTTCCAAGATCAAGGACAGCATTTTCGGCCGCAAGGCGAAGGCATCCGAGCCCACGCCTGCCAAGCCGGCACCGATCATCTTCGACGGCAGCGAGAACGATCCCGACGTGCGTCCGCCCGCACGTAACCCGGAGCTTTCACCCGCTCCGGAACCGGTGGACGTTGAAGCCGTACTGACCGCCATGGCCGAAGAAAAGGGCGCCCCCAGCGACTGGCGCAACTCCATCGTCGACCTGCTGAAACTGCTGGATCTGGATTCCAGCCTCAGCGCGCGCAAGGAGCTGGCCGCCGAGCTCGGCGTGAACGCCGGCGCACACGGCACTGCAGAGCAGAACATCGCCCTGCACAAGGCGGTGATGCGCAAACTCGAGGAGAACGGCGGCAAGGTGCCGGCCGAACTCAAGGACTGATACGCAGCGACTGTTACGCCAGGACGCCGCTTCGCGCGGCGTCGGGCTTTCAGGCTCCGCCGGCTGGTCCGGCGGAGACCTGCACCGGGCCTTCGCCTTCGCGGGTGGCGGTAACCCGGAACAGATCGGCCCCTTCCACATCGGTCATGAAGAACTCCACCGTGCGGCCGCCGGTGTCATCACGGCTGAAGCGCGGGGCATGCAGCGCATAGCCGCCGTTCTCCATCGCCCGGCGGTGGGCCAGGCTCGACACTTCCTGCTCGCGGCGCACCACATAGCCCGCACGCGGCGTGCCAAAGGCCGCCACCGCCTCGGCCCAGACATCGGCGGAGGCCTCGGCGCCGCAGGCCGCAATCACCCGGTCCAGCGCATCGGCTGATCCGGGAAACACCACTTCGCCCTCCACCACCGCCACCGTGCGGCGCAGGCTGGGCAGCGCATTGGGAGAAGTCAGGCCCAGCAGCCGGCATTCAAGCTCGCCGGTACCGGCCAGGGTTTCGATCATGACGTCGTCGGGGTTCCAACCCCAGGCTTCGGCCGCCACCAGACCCACCTGGCGTTGGATTTCATCGTGCATTTGCGTGCTCACGCCTTCGCTTACTCCGCTGGGGACCACTCCTGTGGGGGCCGCTCCTGTAAGAGCCGGGGGCCGCTGCTGGCAGCCCGCGGCCGGCGCCGCCAGCAACAGGCAGCAGCCAATCGTGGTTAACAGCTTAGCCATTGGTCACGTTGTTGGTTCCCGGTGGGCCGATGGTAACCGCGGCCGGGCGTGACAGTTCGGGCGGCAGCGGCTGGCCGCTGTCCTCGGAATCCTTCTTCATCTGCACCAGCGCGTTCACCTCATCCACGGCGTTGTGGATGGTGATGTCATCGCGGCTCAGCATGGTGTTGAGGTAGCCGGCAATGTCCTGGGCATCCTGCCCGCCCGCGGCCAGCAGCTGGGCCAGGTGCGAATAGCCCGGACCCGGATTGACGAACACCGCCACCCGGTCGATCACATCGGCCACGCTCGGATCCTCGCCGTGCTGCGCCTTCACGCCCACCCAGTAAGCGCGGTATTCCTCATGGAAGCCATAGGAGGAATTGAGCGACAGGCTGCGGTCCCAGTTCTGCATGTGGTTCACCTCATGCACGAACGTGTGGCCGATCACCCGCAGCTCGCCGGACTCCGAGGAGCGGGCCGAGGTATCCACCGGGTTGTTGTCGGCCCTGATGAACTGGGGATTGATGCGGAACAGGTCCTCCGGGCTGAAGGGCACGGATCCATAGGCCGAGTTCTCGCTGAAGTCGAACCGGTACGGGGCCGAGTCGCCCAGGAACAGGGCCAGGGTATTGCTGATGATTTCCTGGTCACCGGCGTCGTACTGGGACAGGAACGCCACCGTCTTCGCCGCCCGCTGGGTATCACCCAGGTCAAACTCGCGCACCCACTCCTTGCCCAGCATGGCCTCCAGGTTCTCGACCGCCCGGGTATCGGGATAGTTGCTCACCTGGCTGAGGATGGCAGTGCGTTCGGCGGCGGTGATGTCGCCGCTCTCCTGGAAATCCGGGCTGGAAATCAGCGAGCGGATGGCGCCCGGCAGGGCGGTGTCTTCCGGCTTCCGTCCGTCCAGCGCTTCAGTGAGCAGGCGCTGGTCGGCGGGCGACAGCTCCTGGAACTCCGGCGACTGCTGCAGGGCCACCGCGGACAGCGAAGCCAGCTGCTGCGGCGAGGGCAGCATCTGGAACGACAGGTCGCGGATCAGCGTGTGCAGATCCACCAGCACCGAGGCATCGGCCTCTCCATCGCGGGCCGCATCGGCCACCAGCGCCTGCGCATCCTCCGGCAGGGCGGCGTATTCCGGCGCGTCGAACAGCGCATCGCCGGCGGAAGGCCCTTCAGCTTCCCGCGTGGCGGTCTGGTCAACGGTCTGGTCAGCGGACTGGCTGGCAGCCTGCTCCGGCTGGGCGCCGGCCTCAAGACGCGGGTCGAGGCTGTGGACGGGGAGGCTGTGGGCGGGCTGCAGCGTATTCATGGATCGCTCCGGGCTTCCTGCTGGATCCATCGATCCTGCCACGCACCCCCGCGCACGCCAGCCGGGGCCGACCCTAGGTACAAGCGCAGCCCACACCATGGCCACACGCCCCGGCGGGCCCGGCACGTTACGATGCCGCACCTCCCCGCGCACATCCGTATTTCCATGAAGGCCTGCACCACCGGGACACCGCCGGCAGCATGAGCACACCGCTGGATCATGCTGCCCGGGCGAAGCCGGACGCCGGCGCCGCGCGCGGGGATGAGCGCCTGCAGTCCTGGGTGGCCGGGCTGCTCAGCGGCACCCTGCACCTGGCGATCCTGCTGCTGGCGATGCTGGCCGAACCGGTGACCATGCAGCCGCCCCAGGGCGCGGCCGCCGGCGGCAGCCGGGTCGAAGTGGTGATGATTGGCGAAACCCCGGATACCGCCCCGCTCTCGGTCGCCCCGCCGGTCAATGCGCCCGCCGTGCAGACCCCGCAGCCGCCACAGCCGGATCCAGTCGAGGCCGCCCGTGTGCCGCCGCGGGTGCAGTCCACGCCCGTGGTGCAGGCCGATGAAGCCACGCAGCGCCGCCAGGCCCGTCCGGCAGCCTCCAGCCCGCCACCCACGCCCACCACCCACCGCCGCGCCCACGTGTGGGGCCAGCCGCCCGGCATGCTTCCGCAGGATCACGCCCCGGTGAACGCCGGCACTGCGGCCAGCCCGTCCACCGATCGCGGCCGCCGGCACGCCACCACCGCATCGGAAACCAGCCTGGAAGTGGGCGGATTCCAGGTGCTCTACGACGTGCGCAGCGAGCAGCGCCTGCGCCAGTGGCGCGATGAGGGCATCACCGAACTCTTCCTGCCCCTGCCCGGCACCCGCGATTACATGGTGTGTCCGCTGGAAATCGCGCTGCGGCGCGAATCGGGCGCCTGTCGGCTGCTCGATCCCGATGACCCGGAGATGGCCGGCATCGGCGACGCCCGCGAGGTGATCAGCATGCACCGCGTCTACCGCCGCGGCGAGCTGGTGTGGCGAGGCCCGCGCGCCTATCGGTGAGGTGCGGCGCGCGCGGACATTCAGCGCGCGTGAAAAGGGGCCGGCGCCGGTCCACATCGCTTTCATGCCCGGTCCTCCAGAGTGGTTCCCACGTTCTCTCCCCCCCAAGGAACTGCACATGGACAACCAGAAGAAGATCCAGCACACCCTCAACGACCTGATCGAAATCGCCCGCGACGGCGGCGACTTCTATACCGATGCCGCCACCAAGGTGGACAACCCCGCGCTGTCGACGCTGTTCACCCAGATGGCCGGGCACAAGCGCGAGATCGTCAACGGCCTCACCGCCGACGTGGCCGCCATCGGCGGCGAGCCGGCCGACAGCGGTACCGTGGCCGGCTCCATGCGCCAGATGTACGCCAACGTGCGCGCCGCCCTGGGCAACAGGGATTACGCCTACGTAGCCGAGCTGGAGGAAGTGGAAGACAAGCTGCTGGAGGCGTTCAAGGACACCATCAACGACAGCGACACCCCGCCTGCCGCCAAGGCCGCCGTGCAGAAGTACCTGCCGCAGGTGGTCGAGTGCCACGACATCATGCGCAACCGGAAGATCGCGCTGAAGGAAGCGAGCTGAAGCAGGCAAAGCCGAAGTAAACCAGGCTGATCGCAGCGGCACGAAGCTGCCACGGACCCGCGCCCCGGCCCACGCCGGGGCGTTTTTGTGTAGCGCGGATAAAAGAACGGCCCCGTTGCCGGGGCCGTGTGGGGGAGGGATCGGAATTCAGAGCTGGTGCTTTTTCTGATTTTGATCCTGATCCTGCTGCCGCTGCTGGCCGCGCGCCTGCTGCTCCTGATCCTGCTGGCCGCGGGCCTGCTGGGTCTGCTGCGGATCCTGGGGCTGCTTGCCTTGCTGCTGGTTGCGGTTCGGGTTCTGACCCTGGTTCTGGTTGGTCATGGTTCTACTCCGTCGACCGGCGTGTTGCCGGATGACCATTGAGCGCCCCGCCGTGTTCCCTCGGGGTGAAAAACCCCTGTTAAATCATATGAATACGTATTTTTTGGCGCGCGGCGGCTGAACCGTAAAGCGTCTGTTGGCCATTCAGGCCTGACCCAGCCCTTCCAGCTCAACCTTCCCCACGCTGGCAGTGTGGAAAGCCCAGCACCACAGCCGGAAAAAGCTGACTTCAGGCTTCACTGAAATCGTAAAGAAACCATTCGATATTATTTACATAAGCAACTGATATTCATAAGCTTGATCCGCAAACCAGCAAGATATATCGTTCTTTAATCGTAAAGAAACCCTTGCTCCGCCATGGCCCGTCCCCGCTCCGCCACCCCCTCAGACCTGCTGACCCTGCTGGCCAGCGGCGAGGCGGTGTCTGCCTCGGACCTGCTGCGCGAACTGGACGTCAGCCGACCAGTGCTGGCACGCGTGGTGCGCGAGGCCGGCCACCAGGTGCTGCGGATTGGCCGGGCACGCGCCACGGCCTACGTCGCCCGCGCCAGCACGGATGCCGGCAGCGCCTGGCCCCTGTGGCGGATGCGGCCCGATGCCACGCTCACCGAGCTGGGCACGCTTTATCTGTTGCGCGGCGACCGCTTCCAGTTCGAGCCTACGGGCGAGCGGCCCAACCTCACCCGGCCGGTGGAACATGTGCCTGGCCACTTCCCCGGCCTGCCGTGGTTTCTGGACGACCTGCGCCCCCAGGGATTTCTCGGCCGCAGTCTCGCCCATCGCAGGGAACCTTTGCTCGGCGTTCCGACCGACCTCAACAGCTGGCGCTTGCGGGACACCCTGCTCGCCATCACCCGCACCGGCGGCACCGCCATTGGCGACCTGCTGCTGGGAAGCCATGCCGTGGAGCAGGCGCTGGCCGAGCTTGAAACCCCTTCCGACGCAGTCGAAGTGGCCGACCGCCACGCACGCTACCCGGAGTGGGCGGAAGCCGCCCTGGCAGGCGAAGAAATCGGCTCATCGCCGGGCGGTGAGCAGCCCAAGTTCACCAGCACCGTCGTCACCTCTGCCGGTCGCTACGCAGCGCTGGTCAAGTTCGCGGTCTACGACAGCGGTCAGGCAGCAGCCCGGTGGGCGGATCTGCTGGCCTGTGAGCAGCTCGCCCTGGCCAGCCTGCACAATGCCGGCCTGCCGGCCGCGACGGCGGAGCTGATTGATGCCGGCAGTCATCTGTGCCTGGAAGTTCGCCGGTTTGACCACACTGAGGACCTTCTCGGCCGCCACGGCTTCGTCTCCCTGGCCGCGGTGGATGCCGCCTTTACCGGCACGGGAGGGCACGATTGGGGACTGACCGCGGAGCATCTCGTAGCAGCGGGCCTGATCGATACGGATACGGCCCGCCAGGTGAGCACCCTGCACTGGTTCGGGCGCTTCATCGGCAACAGTGACATGCACGCCGGCAACCTCGGCTTTCACCTTGCCGACGCCGGACCGCTTGCCCTGGCTCCGGCCTACGACATGCTGCCCATGTATCTGGCGCCCTCCCGCACGGGCGCCGTACGCGTAGCGAGGCCTCTCAGCCTCAGTGCCCCGGAACGGGCCGGACAGACCGCCCATATTGCCCATGCTGCGCAAGTGGCCATCGGGTTCTGGGAGCAGGCAGCCAATAGCACTCACATCCGATCGGATGAGCTGCGACAGCTGGCAGCGCAGAACCGCGAGGTGGTCGTGCGATTCGCGCGCACGTTTGCGGGGTGATGCAACACGCCCGGGCAGCCTCACAAACGACGCTGCGCCGTTACGGGAGCTCAGGCATGAACCCCAGCCCATCGCCAACATCCTCGATGCACAGGGGCGCATTGGACGCCAGGCGGACCCACTGCTTCTCACCGTCTGCCTCATCCCCGATGCTTTCGGCCCGGGTCCAGGCGCGCCCGGTGAGGTAATTCACGCTGCTGGTGTTGATCTCCCCCGACGAGCGATGCAGGTGCATCGCGTCATGGCCCACCAGCCTCATGCACCCGCCTTCGTAGCGGAAGGTGTACACCACCTGGCTCGTGCTCCAGCTGCCCGCGCTGGCCCAGCTGTGCAGCGCCACCGACCAGGTCCCGTTCGGGCGGATCTCCACCGCCGTTTCCGCACCGTCACCCAGGAAGTCATCCATCACCGGCGACTCCGGCCGCGGCACCAGCCGATGGTTCTGCATCACCTGGCGCCAGCCACCATCAGCCTGCGCCAGCAGCGCCACCAGCATCCGCGGATTGGTATCGAATCGGTCGGGCCCAAAGCCGTCGTTGTCGACGATGTTGTCCGGGTCATCCATCCGCAGCACCAGCAGCGCATCCTCATGCGTATCGGCATCCAGCAGGCCGCGGGCGATGTGCTCAAGCCGCCAACCCGGCGGTACGAAAGCCTCGGGCGTGGCCGCGTGTTCCGGCAGGGCCGGATAGGTGACTTCCGGGAGTTCGAAGCCGTGGGCGAGGGTGGAAAGGAGGCAAATGGTCGAGCCGAGGAGCAGGCGGCTAAGGTGTCTGGGCATGGGCGGCTTTCCTTGTCTCGCGTGTTGGTAGGCGGTGACGAAATGATTCTGCCAGACGGGTTCCGCATGGCACTGTGGGAACAGGCACAATCGCAACGACGCGCCTCAGCACACGGCCGCTCAACAGGGGAGTGACGGCAGAGGATGAAACAGCTCCGTATCGCGATCGTCGGCTACGGCACTGCCGGGCAGGCCGCCGCCGTGCTGCTTGGCCGCGACGGCCACGACGTATCTGTATTCGAACGGGTGCCTGCGCCCGGGCCGGTGGGCGCCGGCTTCCTGCTCCAGCCCAGCGGCCTGCAGGTGCTGTGGCGCATGGGCCTGCTGCCACAGGTGCTGGCGCACGGCGCACGCGTTGACCGCCTGTTCGGCGATACGCCCTGCGGCCGTCCGGTGATGGACATGCGCTACGACGGCCTGGACTCGCGACTCTACGGCGTGGGCCTGCAGCGCGGCGCGCTGTTCTCGATCCTCGATGCCGCATGGGAGGGCAGACCGGAGCGGCTGCAGCCTGGCTGCGAGATTGTTGATGTCGATGCGGAAGCCGGCGTGCTGCGCGATGCCTGCGGCGACACCCACGGCCCGTTCGACCTGGTGGTGGTGGCCGACGGCGCCGCTTCAAGGCTGCGCGGCCTGGTGGCGCCGCCGCGCGTGGACCGGCCCTACCCGTGGGGCGCGCTGTGGTGTTTGCTGCCCGCCGGAAGCTGGCCGCACGTGGCCGAACTGCGCCAACGCTACGTGGCCGCGCGCAAGATGATCGGCCTGCTGCCGGTGGGCGGCCGCCCGGACGACCCCACCCGCCGACTCAGCTTCTTCTGGAGCCTGCGCACCGACGCCTTCGACCAGTGGGAGGCCGACGGCCTGGCCCCCTGGATGGACGAACTGCACCGGCTGTGGCCCGAGGCGCGCGACGTATTCGCCCACCTCACCGACCCCGCCCAGCTGGCCCGCGCCCGCTACCGCGACACCACCATGAAGCGCTGGCACCGCGGCCGCGTGGTGCTGGTGGGAGACTGCGCACACGCAATGAGTCCGCAGTTGGGCCAGGGCGTGAACATGGCGCTGCTTGATGCCGAAGCGCTGACTGCCGCACTGCGGGATGCGCCGTCACTGGAGGCCGCACTGCCGGCGTATCAGCGGGAACGACGCGCGCACGTGTGGATCTACCAGCTGTGGAGCCGCTGGCTGACGCCGGTGTTCCAGTCCGAGCGCGATGCGGTGGCGAAGCTGCGCGACTTGGCGTTTCGACCGATGGGGCGGATGCCGGGCGGAAAGGGGCAGATGTTGCGGGTTTTGACCGGGACGCAGCGTGGACTGGTGGGGAGGCTGGGGTTGGAGGAAGAATTTGTTGATGCGCTGGGGAGCCCACAGCCACCGGAAGCGGCAGTTGCAGACCGGGCATGTCAGCTTGGGCGGTCCGGCTTACTCGCTCAAGAGATCAGGCGTGACTCCAGCCCGTCGCCGACATCCGGGGCATTTGGGTGATGATTATGGTCTCAACCGGTTATCGAGGCCCTTGTCGAGCGCATCCTTGATGCTCTGGGTCCATGCTGCCTTGAAGCCAGGCGCACGGTGATCTCACCAAGGCCGGGATCCGCGAGTTTGAAGGACTGGGCCGGCTCACTTATCCATGATGTACACGTAACAGCCCTTCATTCCCCGACTCATCAGTGTCTTGTAGGTATTCCGCACGATCCGATCAACACGCTCACGCGTGGCATCAGGATCTTGCTTCATCTGCTTCTTCCAACCTCGTATCGTCCGATCCATGCGCGAGCGTGATTCGGGAAAGACGGTCGGCTTCCCATCGACCCACCGCAGATCCGGTCCAATGATCACGCCCACATAGTCCAGCTCCAGTCCTTGGCAGGTGTGGATGCAGCCGACCTCTTCCAGAGAGTCCGGGGCGACGATCCAGAGGCTGCCATCCTTGTCGAGATTCCACTGGGCCCGATAGTCGTGCTCGGGGATTTCGATGTCCCAGGCATTGGGGTCCTTCTTGCTCTTCCAGTCCCAGCAGTAGCCGGCGACGACCCGGGCCTTGTTGTTGATCTGGTTCTTCTCGCGGATCAGGTCGTGCAGCTCGGTGGGCGAGTCCACGATGCGGAAGTCAAAGGCATCCCGGTCGAAATCGGTATTGGCGGTTTCCCGGATGCCGAGGAAGTTGTCCAGCCAGGCGATGTAGCCGTCTGAGCCGGCGCAGCGGAACTGGGAGGCCAATTCCATGTGGGTGACTTCGGCGCCCATCTGCCGCGCCCAGCGCTCCAGCTCGGCGATGCGGCCGATATCGGCCATGGTCACCACCTGGTCGTCGTCCGCGAAGAACACGGTGCAACGGGCACTGCGGATCAGTTCCATGATCTGGTTCTCGCCGAGATTGCCGTACAGGCCGCTCTTCTCGTTGAGGCGGTGGGCTTCGTCCACGACCAGCGTGTGGAAGGTATTGGGCTCGGTGTTGTGGAATCCCCCTGAACCGGCGAACAGATTGCCGATTTCCACGCGGCGCAAGTGCCCGGCGAGCTTCTGCGCGTACACAGCCCGCGGCGCCGCATTCTTCGAGACGTACTTGGTGAGCTGCCCGCGCCTGGTCAGTTCCACCAGCAGATTCACCGCAACCACCGATTTGCCGGTGCCGGGACCGCCGCGGACGATCACCACCTGCTTGCGCTCGTCGCTGGCCTGGTCGGCCTTGGCGAGACAGGTCTCGTAGACGACCTTCTGGTCATCCACCAGCACAAACTCGCGGTTGCCCTTGAGCATCTTCGCCAAGCTGTCCGCCAACATCTTGGACGGCCGGATGCGACCTTCCGCGATTTCATAAAGCAATTCGCCGCGATCGCCCTTGCGTACATGCTGTTTGATGAAGGCGCGCAGCTTATCCAGCTCGCCCGCGCCATCCAGGAAGACCGGGGCCTTCTCCAGATAGGGCGCGTAATGCCGATGGCGGATGATGCCGTCATCCCGGTAGTTGTGCAGATAGGCGCAAGGTTTGAGACCAGTGCCGCTTTCGTACACCGCCTCGTTGAAGTTGGTGAGCAGCGCGGCGTACGACCATGCCTGGTAGCTGGGGTGGGGACCTTCGATCTCGGCCTTGCCGCCGCGGTTGGCGATGATCACGCCGTCCTTTTCGCTGATGCGCGAGCCGGACCACTGCTTGAGCTCGACGATCACCGCGTGCGCGGTGTCATCAGCACCCTTGCCGGAAAGAATGACGTCGATGCGCTTGGAGGTCTGCGGAATACCGAACTCGACGCCGACGCCGATATCGTCGGGTATCTCGGCATCGCGCAACACACGTGCCATCGCGGTCAGCGAGTTGCGCCACGACCTGAACTCGCCCCTGCTCGCATAGCGCCCCGCCTTCTGGACGTACGCGGCCTCAACGAGATCTTCGATCTGGTCGTGGTCGCAGTCGTGCAGGAACTTCTTTTTTGTCGCCTGGTAAACGATCACGCCAGCCTTCCCCCTCGGCTCACTGGATTCGGAATTCAGAGCTCGGTGTACTTCCTGCTGTTGCCGCGGGCCTTGTCCACAGGGTACTTGTCAGCATTGAGCGCGAGCTTCTCGCGCGCGGCCGCCAGCGGGTCGATGCCCAGCTTGTCTGACAGCTGCAGCAGGTAGAGCAGCACATCGGCGATCTCGTGGGCCACCTCGGCCCGCTGCGCCTCATCGAGTTGGCGGCTCTGCTCTTCGGTCAGCCACTGGAAGTGCTCCAGCACCTCGGCGGCTTCAATCGACAGCGAGACAGCCAGGTTCTTGGGCGAATGGAACTGTGCCCAATCGCGCTCCGCAGCGAACTGGCGCAGGGCGTCCTGAAGCGTTTGAAGATCCTTGTCCAATCAGTTCCCCCGGACCATGATGCCCGTCCAGTATATGTCGGACTGGGCGGCACGGACCGCCTCGTCCGCCGCTTTGGACTGCCTCGGGCGAGACCTATCTCTACTGTTTTCACAAGCTTTCGCGAGGCCTAACGCTCGAGTTAAGCCGCGCCGCGAAGCGGCGTCGGCTTGAATGAATTGTTAGCGCTCACCCGCTGCTCCCTGCGCACTGAACGCTTCCGACCCAAACATCTCAACATCCGCTTGCATTGCTTCAAAGAAGTCAGTGCCTACGATCCGGTCCGCGTTCGTCCGGAATGCTTGCTCAATTCTCTCGGCCTGTCTTGCCGAGATGCCTTGCATTGCTTCCCGTAGTCGTGCCGCCTTGCCCATCAGGTAGGTTCCGAAGGGCGCTGGCAATGTGTAGTGCCGCGGCTCGATTGTGCCTTCGTTAGCGTTTACGCGGCCACCGACCCAGTGTGCCTGATTAGGCTCATTTATGAAGCCGATGATGACGAACCTGCCAATCTTGCTGTACGTGAAAAGCGTTTGCCCGCCTTGGCAGAGATCGATGTCGATGGCGCGCATCAGGTAGCGATTGATGTTCGGCGGTAGATCTGTGCGGTTGCTCTCTATTCGATCAAGAGGGAGGAGAAACTGTCGGTAAACGCCTGGGTTAGAAATCTCTTCCAGTAAGAACTGTCGCCACGTTCGCTCAGCGCTTTCAACCCAATTGCGCTCATTCGCCGTGAAGTCATGCTCTTCGAGATGATCCAGCTGAATGAGTAGGTTTCGCCACGACACCGATACGCAAAAGCGCAGTAGCCAGGGACCGTAGCGAAAGCGCTCGCCTGAACGTGCTAGGTAGGGATGAAACAAGTCGGTTGCAAATGCGGTCTCAGAGCGACCAAGCCGGGCTTCGCATTCCAAGCAAAGCCAGTGTTTTTGCGGGCCATCTTGAACGCGGCGGTTCGGTGCTTCAGTGCTCCGTATATGGCTGTTGCCCGATGATTCCCGCAACCATCGAAATACAAACGCGGGGACCACGTGACTAAGCTGCAGCTCGGATTCTCGCTGACAGAGACGGCAGATACCGATCGGCATGATGTGAGCGCTAACGCCAGAGTTAAGCCGAGCCGCGAAGCGGCTTCGGCTTGAACGAATTGTTAGCCGTCATCCCGTCGGCGCACCGAGTAGTCTTGCAATGAGAGCACTATGGCCGACTTCTTCGAGCCATCGACAGGTCGAACGTAGATCTTTTCATTTGTTCTAAGAAGAAGGTGGTATTCCTTCTCGGTTGGACCGCCATCTTGATCTTCCAACACGGTGCTTTTAATCAACACCGGATATCCACCGACGTGCATCTGCGCTAGCAGACTTTCAGTGAGCTTTGAGGATGGCCCAGGCAAGAAGACCGGAAAGACTAAGAAGAATCCTGCAAGCAAGAGAGGCAAAGGCCATTGTTTCGCTTTCTCGGCCACACTGGTTCGAATTAAGAACATCGTATACAGCGCCAGAGCAAGCGGAATCGAAGTAATGGCAGCCAAGGCCACCAAGCCGCTGAAAGACAGCGCTGCATATACTGCGAGAGCAAGGCAGATTAGATTGAACGCGAGAATACTTAGCAAAGTTGTTCGGTCGGATTTCAAGGCCAAGGCCGGCAAGAACCCGAAGAACCACATGCTCAGCAGTATGACAACGGACCAGGCGTTCAAGCTGAGGACGTGAAATGGAGCTTGGTCGGCTTGAAAGACTTCATACGCAAAGAAGCCGTTGACCCTCATGTAATGATTGATGAGGATGCCGGGAAGTATTGAAATTACCGATGCGAGGACCACGCCACCGGCAGCGTACTTGATCAGGCCTTCCCGATTTCTAGCAAGGTCTGCTCGGTTGTTATGAACGAACTGGTGTACTTGCGGTCGGGCCACCAAGTAGATTGCTGCCAGTACAAGTAGAAGTCTGATCATGATGGCTAACGCCTATTCGGCACCGAAGTGGTGCGTAAGACACGGGTACTAACCAGGCTCATACAGTTCTCCCCTTTCCGTGTGGCCCCGGCCCTCGGGCGCCAATCACCCGAAGGTGTGTCTAATCTTGGTGGATAACCTGCCGCCCTTCCCCGGCCGCGGTGCCTTGGAACAGTACCACTGGCTTTGCTTGACGTTTCGCAGACGGGCATCGCCCCGAGCGCGCGGCGATTCGGATCGCACGGAGACGCCCAGCTACTGTTCCAGCCTCAGCCCCACGCCGGACCATCGCTCGGCATGACGAGCCAGCGCATTGCGAATCACTTCGGCACTGCCCGCCACCTCCAGCGCCGTTTGCGCTCGTGTCATCCCGGTGTACACGAGCTCCCGCGACAGCACACGGTTGAAGCGCTCGGGCAACACCAGCCACACCCGTGCAAACTCGCTGCCCTGCGCCTTGTGCACTGTCATGGCGAATGCACTGTCGTGGGCCGGCAACGTCGCCGGGTGGAATGACCTTGGCATACGTGCGTCGTCTCCGGGAAACCAGGCCATCAGCGTGCCGTCCCCACCCCGCAGACAGATGCCAACATCGCCGTTGAACAGGCGGTGGCGGTAGCTGTTCTCGGTGATCAGCAGCAAACGGCCGTGGAAGTGGCGGCCTGCGGAAGCGCCGACCGCGCCACTGCGTACACCGGCCAGCATCTCCTCGATACGCGCATTCAAGCTACGCGCCCCCTGTGGTCCCTCTCGCACCGCGGTGAGGATGCGCAGCTTGTTCGCGCGGACGAGTGCTTCGGCGGGGTCATCCACTTCGGCCAGTGATTGCCAGTGCGCCAGCAGCTGGTCGCGATGCGTTCGCAGAGGGTCGGCGTTGCCTTCGTGGAAGTGCACGCCGGAGAGGGTGCCGCTACGGAGCAGTGAGAGGGCTGTTTCGGCGTCACCTTCGCGCACGGCGGCGGCCAAGGGGGCGAGGTCGAGCTCGGCACTCTGCCGCCAGCCGCGGGTGAGGTGGATGTGGCGGGCGGGTAAATCGCCGATGTCCCGGGCGGCTTCGGCGGCGCGCAGGATGCCGGCAAGCACATCGCCCGCTTCCACCGAGGGCAGCTGGTCGGGGTCGCCGAGGAGGACCAGGCGGGCGCCGTCGGGGACGGCTTCGACCAGTTTGGCCATCAGCGGCAGGTCGATCATGGAGGCTTCGTCCACCACCACGATGTCGAGCGGCAGCGGGTTGTCGGCGTGGTGGCGGAAGCTGGGGCTGTCGGGAATGGTGCCGAGCAGGCGGTGCAGGGTGGTGCCGGCGGTGGGCAGGTGGGCGCTCAGGGCGGGGTCGATGCCGGCTTGCGCCAGCGCGTGCACGGCGTTGCGCACGCTTTCCGCCATGCGCTCGGCGGCGCGGCCGGTGGGGGCGGCCAGGGCGATGCGCGGCGGGGCGGCGCCGGCCTGCAGGGCCTGGGCCACCAGCAGCACCAGCATGCGGGTGATGGCGGTGGTCTTGCCGGTGCCGGGGCCGCCGGTGACCAGCAGCAGGTTGTGGTGCAGGGCTGCGGCGGCGGCCTGGGCCTGCAGGTCTTGGCCGGAGGCGGCGTCGGGGAAGAGCTGGGCGAAAAGGTCCGCGAGGTGCGCGGGCACCTGGGTGCCCTGCCCTTCGGCGCCTTCGGCCGCACCGGCCGTATCCGGGGCGATGCCGCCGATGCGGCGCAGGCCTTCCGCCAGGCGGCGCTCGTACTCGCGGTAGCGGCGCAGGTAAACCAAGCCGTGTTCGAACACGAGCGGGGCATCGGGCGCGGATTCGGCGTCGCTGCTCTCCGGGCAGGCGACCCAGCGCGAGGATTCCAGCGCCTGGCGCCAATCATCCGGCGTGGGCCAGTCGATGGGCTCTTCCACCAGGCGCTGCGGTTCGGCGGGGTCGAAGCCGGCGTGGCCGGCGGAGACGGCCAGCGAGGCGAGGGCGGCGGCTGCGAGCACGGCGTCCGGGGTGTCCGGGTCCAGCCGGCGCAGGCTTTCGGCCAGCGCGTGGTCGAGCGTGCGCAGGGCGCCTGCCCTGGCGAGGGACTGCAGCAGGCTCATGCGGCGGCCTCGCCGGTGTCGCCAGCGAACAGGGCGTCGAGCGCGTGCACCAGTTCGGGCTCGAAGCGCCAGGCCTGGATGCCCTGCCCGTCCGTGCTGCCGGCATCGATGCCGCGGCAGAACAGGTAGCGGGCGCCGCCGAAGTCACGCGCGTAGTCGTAGGCCTCGCCCAGGCGGAAGCGCAGCCAGCGGTGCAGGGCGAGGGTGTAGATCAGCGCCTGCAGGTGGTATTCGCTGTGCGCCATGGCCTCCTCCAGCTGCGCGGGGCCGTAGCCGGGCAGGCGGTTGGATTTCCAGTCGAGCACGTACCAGCGGCCATCGTGCAGGTAGGTGAGGTCGATCAGGCCGGTCATCAGGCCTTCCAGCCGGCGGCGCATGCCAAAGCCCTGGCGCGCGGTGAGCAGCCCGTGGCGGTGCAGCAGGGCCAGCAGGGCGTCGACGCGGGTGGGGGCGAGGGAGAACTGGAACTCGATCTCGGCCCGGCGGTCCTGCTCCGGTACCTGGGTCAGGGCGACGCCTTCGGGCAGGACGGCGGTGAGGCTGTGGCCGATCATCGGCGCGATCACGGCCACGCCGTCATCCATGTCGTCGGCGCCATAGCCGCCCTTGCCGAGGGCATCGGTGATTTTTTTGCGCTCGCTTTCCGGCGCTTCGTCGCCGGGGCGCCAGGCGTGCCATGCGGCGAAGTCGGTGTTCTCGAACACCTCGTGCAGCACCACGCCGAAGCGGGCGCCACCAAAGCGCGGGTCGAATTCGGCCGCATCGGCCTGGGCGGCTTCCGGGTTGTCTTCCGGCTCGTCACGGCCGCCAGCAGCGGGCTGGGTGGCGGCGGTGGAGAGGTCGTGGCCGGCATCGGCGTTGGCCAGCTGGGTGAAGCTGTAGACCCACCAGTCGCTGGCAAGCGAGCGCCTGGCGGTGCGGGCGGCGGGCACTTCTTCCCCGGCCTCGGCGCCCAGCCATGGCAGCTGCGCGGGCGGCAGCGCGGATTCGAGGGCAATGACATCCGCGGCACGCGCGGCGAGTGCTTCGGGGTCGGACACCATGGTCCACAGCGGCGATTGCTGGTGGCAATAGAACATGCCGGTCGCCAGCCACAGCGCATCGCGGGTGCGGGTGAGGCCGACGTAAAGCAGGCGCGCGTCTTCGGCGCGCTCGCTGCGCTTCCAGGCTTCAACGGCGTCCTTCCAGCCGCTGCTCTCTTCCTGCAGCTTCCAATGCAGCACGCGGCCATCATCGCCATGCACGGCCACGTTGCGGCCGGGGCTGCGGGGCATGCTGCCGATGCCCACGTAGGGCATGAACACCAGCTGGTATTCCAGGCCCTTGCTCTTGTGCAGGGTGACCACCTGGACACGACGGGCGTCGGATTCCAGGCGCAGCTGCTGGGCCTCGTCGTCGGCGCTGGCCTCGGCGATGGCGCGGGCCAGCCAATCGAGCAGGCCGTGCAGGCCGAGCGCATTGCGCTGGGCTTCCTGCAACTGCTCGGCCAGCTGCAGGTAGTTGGTGAGGCGGCGCTCGCCATCCATCAGGCCGAGCAGGCGCGGCGCGTGGTCCGCGCAGAGCTCATTCACCAGCGCCAGCGGGCCGCCGCGCTGCAGGCGCTCGCGCCAGGCCAGGGCCTGCAGTTGCCACTGCTGCAGGGTGGCGCCCTCGGCATCGAGCGCGGCCACAGCGTGCGCGTCCTCGCCCACCAGTACGGTGGCCAGGGCGGCGCGCAGGCGGCGGTCATCGGAGCCGTGCACCAGTGCCTGCAGCAGGGTGTGCAGCTCGCGCGCCTCGGGCGTGGCAAACAGGCTCTGCTTACCGGCAGCCACCGCCGGGATGCCGACCGCGGCCAGCGCGTCGCGGATCATCACGGCCTCACTGTGCTTGCGCACCAGCACCGCGATATCGCCCGGCCGCACCGGCTCGCCCTTGATGGTGGCGCGCTCCGCACGGGCGTCGGAGAGCACGGCGTGGATCGCGGCCACGCAGGCGCGGGTAGCCAGCTCGCGCGATTGGGGCGAGCTGTGGGGTTTCAGGTTGCCCTTGCTGTCGGTTTCAGTCGGCTGTGGGGCCTGCCACAGGGTGAGCGCCGGGGCGGGCGCGCCATTGCGCTGGTATTCGGCGTCATCGCGCGCGCCGCCGGGCTGCACGGGGTGGAACTGGATGCGCGGGTCGATGAAGGGCGGCGCGATGTTGTCCTGGTCGGCTTCGTGTGCTGCCTGCGCCTGGCCGTAGAGGGCTGCAATGCTGCCGAGTACGGCGGGACGCGAGCGGAAGTTGTGCGACAGCGGCGGGGCCATGTGCGCGGTTTCGCGCGCGGCCAGGTAGGTCTCCACATCACCGCCGCGAAAGCCGTAGATGGCCTGCTTGGGATCGCCGATCAAAAACAGCGCCGGCTCCGGGCTGTTGGCACCAAACACGCGGTTGAAGATCAGCCACTGGCGCGGATCGGTGTCCTGGAATTCGTCCACCAGGGCGATGCGGTACTGCCCGCGCAGGCGCGCGGCCAGGGCATCGCCGTGCTCGCCATCGAGTGCATCGGCGACGCGGTCGATCTGGTCGTCGAAGGTGTGCACGCGCGCCTGCTGCTTGTGGCGAAGCATGCGGCGGCGGGCGTCATCGCGCAGGCGGTGCAGCAGGGCCACCTGGCGCGCCTCGCGCAGGCGATCAACCTCCGCCAGCGCGGCGGCGTACTCGGCCACCGCGTCGCACAGCGGCGAATCCGGGGTGCGGCCGGTGCCTGCCTTGCTGGTGAACTCGATCAGCTTGTCACGCTGCAGATGTTGCAGTTTGCCGTGTTGGAAGCGCGAACCGGGTTCGGCGCGTTCGCACCAGCGAGCCAGGTGAGCGAACAGGTCCTCGATCCATTCGGCCTTGTAGCTGCCGCCCTTCAGCACCTTGGCTTCCGTGGCCTGCAGCAAGGCTTCGCGAAAGCCGTCGCCATGGCTGCGCGCGGCTTCGGCAAAGGACTTCGCAGCGGCCTGCAGCATCGGGCCCGGATCGGGCAGCGCGGCCGGCGGCGGGGGCAGCAGCACCGGTTCGCGCACCAGAGGGGAAAGATCCTTCGCCAGCGCATCGGGGCCCTGCGGCCACACGGCGTACAGGTCGTCAACGCTGGCGGCATCCGCCGCGTGGGCGCGCCACAGGTCGGCAGCGATGCCGGCGCGCAGCTCCGCATCGCTGGCCAGCAATTCGGGCGGATCAAAGCCCTGCCCGCTTTCCAGCGCGTGCTCGCGCAGCACCCGGGCGCAGAAGCCGTGGATGGTGAAGATGGCGGCCATGTCGATGTCGTTCGCCGCGGTCTGCAGACGGCGGAGGACGGCGGTACTGGATTCGCCGCTGCGCTCGATGTGCGCGTTGATCAGCGTGCGCATCAGGTCGGCCTCGGGCGAGGCGTCCATGGGCAGGCCTGCGGCCACGCCGGCGGCCAACACCAGGCGCTGGCGCACCCGGGCGCGCAGCTCCTGGGTGGCGGCTTCGGTAAAGGTTACCGCCAGGATCTGCCCGACCCCCAGGCCGCGCTCAAGCACCAGCCGCGCCAGCAGGGTGGCCAGGGTAAAGGTCTTGCCGGTACCGGCCGACGCTTCGATGGCGAACACGCCTTCAAGCGGCTGGGTCAGGTACGGATCCTGCGACGCACTCACTCGCTGTCCTCCGGTTCGAAGCGTTCGGCCAGGCCGCTGAGCAGGTCGGGATCGAGACCGCCATGCATCTTGCCCTCGCGCAGGGCATGGAAGACCAGTAGAGAGGTATCGGCAAAACGCTGCAGCGTGTCCTGGCAGGCGAACGGATCGCTGCCGCGCAGGGCCTGGCGCAGTGCGTCGTCGTGTCCTTCCACATAGCCCCCCGCGCCGCCACCCCCGCCATGCCAGCGGTTGCGGGCGGCCTTCACCGCGCGGGCCGGCACCTCGGCGGCACTGTAGAACTCCCATCCGCTGTAGGGCGCCCAGGGCAGCGGTTCGCGCAGGCCCACCGCCCGCAGGGCCAGCAGCTCGCGCAGGGCATTGCGCGCGTCTGCGGCCGGGAGCGGCGGACGCTCGAACGGGCCGGGACCGGCACGGCCGCCGTCAAAGAATTCCACCATGGGCAGATCGATGCCGGCAGCGCGCGCCAGCAGCCAGTCCAGGCCGCTGCGAATCACGCTGGGCCCGTTGAGTTTGCCGAAGCGCAGGCGGGCGATGCCCTGCGGGTAGGCATCGTTGATGCGGCCGTGCACGCGCACGCCATCGATCTCCACTTCGGCCAGCACCGACCCTGGCCCGGCATCCCCGCGCCACTGCGAGAACGCATCCAGCCACGGCGCAAGCAGCTCGCGCTGGTCGGCCAGCACGCGGCGCCCGGACGCGCCAGACGGCAGCAGGCCGCGGGCCCGGAGCGAGGCGTGGATGGCGGGCTCGTCACGGCCCTGCAGGAGTTCATTGAACAGTTCCCGCTGCAGCACGCTGCGCTCCAGCCCGCTACCGGGTGCGGCCAGCGGTTCGAGATCGACGCCGTGCGCCTCGATGTCGACCAGCCGCATGCCCATGCGGGCGAGCAGCGCTTCAGCCGGGTGCAGCAGGAACCGCTGCAGCACGCTGATCGGAAGCTCCGGCCCGGCCTCGTCCGGCGCCAATGGATCGCCGACGAACCACGGCGGCAGGACCACTCGCCGGTCGACGGCGCCGGCCGCGGCCTGCTGCCACTGGGCGTGATACGAGAAGCGGCGCGGCTCGCTGGCGGAGCCGAACGCTTCGGACGAGAACGGCTGCAGCGGATGCTGCACCACCAGTGCGGCGGCTGCGGGTTCCTTCGCGTCCGGCGCGTGCTGCGCCTGGGCGGCATCGATCAGCTCCGACACCAGCACCGAGGGCTCGCGCCGGCTGCCATCGCGCGCATCGGCGCCCTGCCAGCTCACGTAGAACACGTCCTGGGCGGCGGTGAACAGCTGCAGGAACAGGAAGCGGTCGTCGTCGCGGGTGGAGCGGTCACCGGCGCGGCGCTTGTCGGTACCCAGTTCGGCGGTGAGGCGGTTGAGGCCGGGGGCGGGATCGCGGCGCGGGAAATCACCGTCGTTCATGCCCAGCACGCAGATCACCCGGAACGGCAGCAGCCGCATCGGCACCATGCGCGCGATGCTGACCCCGCCGGTGAGCAGCGGCGCACGTACATCGGCCTCGGCCAGCACGGCGCCGAAGTGGGCGCGGACTGCTTCGGCGGGCACCGGGGCATCAAAGCCGGCGCGTTCTGCGGTTTTGGCGAACTCGTCCACCAGGGTGCGCAGCCGGTCCAGGGCACGCTGGCTGGCCGGGCTGGTGGGCGGCTTGGGCAGCAGCGCCTGGAGCAGCTCCAGCAGCCGCTCGCGCCACTGCGCTGGCGGCAGCGCATCGCGCAGCACGTTGGCGTAGCGGGCCAGTACGCGTAGCAGGCGCACCAGGGTGTCGAGCGCATCGAGCGCGCTGCCTTCCAGGTCCGGCAGCGGGGCCACGAGGCGACCGTCGTTCGCGCGGATCAGCGCATTGCTGCCGCTGGCGTGGCCGAGCAGCAGGCGGTCGAGGGCGAACGCCCAGGTGTAGGCGTCATCCTCGGGCGCGTCGAAGCGGGCGCGGTGTTCGCCATCCAGGCCCCAGCGCGCGCCGGCGGCTTCAAGCCACGATTGCAGGCGTTCGATTGCGGGGGCGTCGAGCGCGTTGGCCTCGGCCAGCGCCGGGCTGGCCAGCAGGTCCAGCGTTTCATGCAGGCCGAAGCGCGACACCGGCAGCGCCAGCAGGCGCACGAACACTTCGGCCAGCGGCTCGTTGGCCAGCGGGCTGGCATCGGCCAGGGCATAGGGAATGGCCTGCGCCGAGGCATCGCCACGGCCGCCGAACACCGCTTCCAGGTACGGCAGGTAGGGATCGATATCCGGGGCCAGCACCGCGACTTCACGCGGCTGCAGCGGCGGGTCGAATCGGTCGTCATCAAACAGCGCGCGCAGCTGGTCGCGCAGCACCTGCAGCTCGCGCAGGCGGGTGTGGCAGGCGTGCAGCTGCAGGCTGGGATCGGTGCGATCCACCGCCTCGCGCAGCGGCCAGCCGGGCGCGCCGCGGCGGTGGTACAGATCCGACTGCAGCCGCCGCAGCAGGCTGCCGTGCAGCGCGCCGCCGCCCTCGCCCGGATCGGCATGGGCGTGGACTTCCGCCGAAGCGTGGATCACTTCGTAATTGCCGACCAGGCGCATGAAATCAACGCCCGCCGCGCCCCATGCGCGCAGCAGCGGGGTTTCATCCTCGGCCAGCAGCCCGCTGCCCGCTTCCAGCCAGGCCGCTTCCGGCAGCGCGCGCACCCGCTGCAGGTCACCCCAGTAATCCTGCACCGGCGTGGGCACGAAGCAGTGCAGGGTGCCGGCGCGGGCCTGGGTGGCGATCACCCGCAGCACGTCGGGCGAGACGTTGAGGGTGGCGAAGGCCAGCAGCCGCGAGGGCAGACCCTGGGGCAGCGGTCGCTGCGCGCCTTCGAAGCGGTCCAAGTACTGCTGGATGCGGCGCGCGCGATGGTGATGCCCGCGCGCGATCCGGCGCCACAGGATGGCCTGCGGATCGTCAGGATCGGCGCCACCTTCCCAGCGCAGCAGCCAGTCGCGGCGCCAGGCCTGGTACTTGCCGAACACCTGCGCCAGTTCGCCGGCCAGCGACCAGGCGCGCAGCGGATCGTTGCCCTGCACGTGGGCGGCGATCGCGGCCATGGCCGGCTTGGCCAGCAGCGCGGGATCGGTCAGCGCGGCGTACAGCGGCCAGTGCAGGGTTTCGGGATCCAGCTCGTCCTCGCTGGGGCCGAGGTTGGCCTTCAGCGCATGGCCAAGGAACTCGCCCGGGGTGAGGAATTCAATGTTGGCGGCCACCCCATGACGCGCGGCCAGGGTGGCCTGCAGCCAGCGGCGCATGGCCACCTGCGGGATCAGCACGATATCCGGCGCCAGCGGCGAAGCGCCGGGCGCGGGCGTGCGCAGAATGTCGGCCAGGACTCCCGCCAGCACCTCCAGCGAGTTGGAGTGGTAGAGGCGGAAGTCAGGCGTGGGAGGCGTGGTCATGGATGCGGACCATTGTGCCGGACCCTGATCGCAAATCCGGAGACCAGGTTTTGCCGCGGGGGTACGATGGTGGCAGGCGCATTTGGCGCAGGAGGAGCACAAGCATGTTCGGTCTGTCAGGACAGGTGGCGTTGGTCACCGGTGGCGCGGCGGGCATCGGCAGGGGTATCGCGGCGGTGCTGGCCAAGGCCGGGGCGAAGGTGGTGGTGACCGACATCGACGCCGCGCGCGGCGAGGAGACCGCACGCGATATCGGCGGCGTGTTCAAGCTGCTGGACGTGACCGACGGCGCCCGAGCCCGGGCGGTGGTGGCGGAGATCGTGGCCGAGTCCGGCCAGCTCGACATCCTGGCCTCCAACGCCGGCATCTTCCCGCAGGCCACGCTCGAAGACATGACCGAGGGCGACTGGGACCACATGCAGGCGGTCAACGTCAAAAGCATGTTCTTTGTGGTGCAGGCAGCACTGAAGGCGATGGCCCCGCGCGGCTACGGGCGGGTAGTGATCACCTCCTCGATCACCGGGCCGATCACCGGCTTCCCCGGCTGGAGCCACTACGCGGCGAGCAAAGCGGCGCAGCTGGGCTTCATGCGCAGCGCGGCGCTGGAGTACGCCAACCGCGGCATCACCGTGAATGCGGTGCAGCCGGGCAACATCCTTACCGCGGGCCTGGAGGCCCAGGGCGAGGCCTACCTGGACCAGCAGCGCGCGATCATCCCCACCCACACCCTGGGCACGCCGGAGGATATCGGCCACGCGGTGGCGTTCCTGGCCTCGCGCGAGGCGGGGTTCATCACCGGCCAGACGATCGTCGTCGACGGCGGGCAGATCCTGCCGGAATCGCC
>DXCY01000211.1 GCA_019115725.1 Candidatus Luteimonas excrementigallinarum | reverse complement strand
AGTAGTGGGTCACGCCGCGGGCGTCCGTCCACTGGTAGACATCGCTGGCGCCGGCAGTGGCGGCAGCCAGGCAAAGAACGGTGCACACGATCGCAAGGCGCATGGATCACTCCGGCAGCATCTGGATATTGCCGCGATTGCAGCACTCCCCCGCCGGGCGTGCAAGTCCGTGGACCGGGGGCGCTGGAGCGGAAACTGCGGATTCCGGCGCCGGGGCCGGTAAACTGCGGGGATGGACGATCAGCACACCCCAGCCGGCCGCACGCGACCCCGCGGCATCTACCTGCTGCCGAACCTGTTCACGACGGGCGGCCTGTTTGCAGGATTCTTCGCGATCATTGCCGCCTCCCAGGGGCGGTTCGGCCCGGCTTGCGTGGCCATCTTCGTGGCTGCGATCCTGGACGGGATCGATGGCCGGGTGGCGCGCCTGACCAATACCCAGAGCGAGTTCGGGGTGCAGTACGACTCCCTGGCCGACCTGATCAGCTTCGGCATGGCGCCGGCCCTGGTGATGTACCACTGGGCGCTGCTGGAGCTGCGGATGGACGGGGTTACCCTGGGCCGGGTGGGCTGGCTGGCGGCGTTCCTCTATGCGGCCTGCGCCGCGCTGCGGCTGGCACGCTTCAACAGCCAGGTCTCGCAGGTGGACAAGCGCTGGTTCGTGGGCCTGGCGAGTCCGGCTGCGGCCGGGCTGATGGCCAGCTTCGTGTGGACCGCGCATTCGCTGGGCATGGGCGGCTATGAGCTGCGGTTTGTCGCGATCGGGGTCACGGTGGTGGCCGGGCTGCTGATGGTCAGCCGCCTGCGCTATTCCAGCTTCAAGGGCAGCGGCAGCGGGCCGCGCTCGGACCGGGTGCCGTTCGTGGCCCTGCTGATCGCCGTCGGCATCCTGATTGCGCTGTGGATCGACCCGCCCAAGACGCTGCTGGCGGCTTCGCTGCTTTACGCACTGTCCGGCCCGGTCACCTGGCTGTGGCGGCGCTGGAGGCCGGTGGAGGCGGCGGCATGAGCTGGGACGGGCTGCAGCGTGAGACGCTCGAGGCGCTGGGCTATTCGCTGTGGCAGCGGGTGGATCCGCAGGCGGTTGAGCTGCCGGATGATCCGCTCATCGATGCGCTGCTGAAGGCGGCAGGGCGCGACCGCAATTCGGCCGATGCCGGCGCGCTGTTCCGCGCCTGGCCGCCGCTGGCCCAGCTGCGGCAGCCGGCGGCCAAGCGCGCCCTGTGGCCGCGCCTGCGGGCGCTGCGCGGGCAGCCCGGCGCGTGAGCGTGGCGGCCGCCGGGCAGCCTGAAGCTGCGCCGCGCCCGGCCATGCGGCCGATGCGCGAGGCGGACGTGGAAGCGGTCATGGAGATCGAACTGCGCGCCTATCCCTTTCCGTGGACGGCGGGCATCTTCCGCGACTGCCTGCGCGCCGGCTACCAGGCGTGGGTGCTGCAGCAGGAGGGCCGGCTGTGCGGCTACGGCGTGGTCAGCGTGGCCGCCGGCGAGGCGCACCTGCTCAACATCTGCGTGGATCCGCGCCTGCAGGGCCACGGCCATGGGCGGCGCCTGCTGCGGGCGCTGCTGAGGATCGGCCACGAGCAGGGTGCGGAGCGGATGTACCTGGAGGTACGGCCTTCAAACGGGCATGCGGTGGCGCTCTATCACGATGAGGGATTCAACGAGATCGGTCGCCGCCCCCGGTATTACCCGGACCATGACGGGCGCGAGGACGCGCTGGTCATGGCGCGGGAGCTGTTTGGCGATTGAGCCTGGCTGACAGCCGCGCGCCCGTCGGGGGCGTAGCCCCGACCTACAGGCGCGCGCGCTGGGCGGTGAGGTTGTCCAGCTGTGCGGTCCAGTCGGCCAGCCGGCGCTGCTCCTGTTCCACCACGGCCGCCGGCACCTTGTCGCTGAATTTGCCCAGCTTGGCGCTGCTCTTGTCCTTCTCGGCCGATACCCGGGTGATTTCCCTGTCCAGGCGCGCGCGCTCGGCGTCCAGGTCCACCAGGCCTTCCAGCGGTACGAACAGCTTCAGCTCGCCGACCAGGCCGGTGGCCGAGGGCGGCGGATCGCCGGCGACGGCGTTGATGCCGTCCAGGCGCAGCAGGAAGCGCAGCTGCGAATCAAAGCGCTGCAGACGGGCGCTGTCATCGGCGCTGCCGCCCTGCATCAGCAGCGGCACCTGACGGCTCGGAGAGACGCCGAGTTCGCTGCGGATCCGGCGCAGCGCAGACACCATCTGCTTGAGCCATTCCACGTCGGCTTCGGCGCTGGCATAGGCGCCGCTGTCGAAGTCGCCCGCCTGCGGATAGCGCTGCAGGCTGATGGTGTCGGCCTGCACGCCCAGGCGCGGGGCCACGTGGCGCCACAGCTCCTCGGTCACGAACGGGATCAGCGGGTGCAGCAGGCGCAGCAGGGCTTCCAGCACGCGCAGCAGGGTGCGGCGGGTGCTGTCGGCGGCGGCCGTGTCGGTGCCGTTGAGCGCCGGCTTGGCGAGCTCAAGGAACCAGTCGCAGAACTCGTCCCAGGTGAACTCGTAGAGCGTCTGGGCCAGCAGGTCGAAGCGGTAACTGGCGAAGTGGGCCTCGGCCTCGGCGGCAGTGGCGGCCAGGCGCGCCAGAATCCACTTCTCGGCATCGGTCACCGGCTCGTGCGTACCGCCGGCCTCGACGCCTTCGGTGTTCATCAGCACGAAGCGGGTGGCGTTCCACAGCTTGTTGCAGAAATTCTTGTAGCCCTCGGCGCGGCCCAGGTCGAACTTGATGTCGCGGCCGGGTCCGGCCAGCGCGGCCATGGTGAAGCGCAGCGGGTCGGCGCCGTGGGCATCAATGCCCTGCGGGAATTCCCGGCGCGTGGCCTTCTCGATGCGGGCCGCCATCTGCGGCTGCATCAGCCCGGTGGTGCGCTTGGCCACCAGTTCATCCAGGCCGATGCCGTCGATGATGTCCAGCGGGTCGAGGATGTTGCCCTTGGACTTGGACATCTTCTGGCCGTCACGATCGCGGACCAGCCCGGTGATGTAGACATCGTGGAAAGGCACCTGGCCGGTCAGCTGGTCGGTCATCATGATCATCCGGGCGACCCAGAAGAAAATGATGTCAAAGCCGGTCACCAGCACGCTGGAGGGCAGGAAATCCTCGAAGCCGCGCTCGGCCATGGCGGCCTCGTCGGGCCAGCCCATGGTGCTGAACGGCCACAGGGCGGAGGAGAACCAGGTTTCCAGTACGTCGCTGTCCTGGCGCAGCGGCACGTCGGCGGCGAGACCCGCGCGGGCGCGCGCATCGGCCTCGTCGCGGCCCACGTAGGCCTTGCCCGCCTCGTCGAACCAGGCCGGGATGCGGTGGCCCCACCACAGCTGGCGGCTGATGGTCCAGTCCTGGATGTTGCCCAGCCAGTGGCGGTAGGTGTTGATCCAGTTGGGCGGCACGAACTTCACCGGACCCGGCTGGCCGTCCACGCCTTCCACCAGTTCCAGCCCGCGCTTGCCCATCCCGTCCATGCGCACGAACCACTGGTCGGTCAGCCACGGCTCGATCACCTGGCCGCTGCGGTCGCCGCGCGGCACCTGCAGCCGGTGCGGCTTGGCCTCCACCAGCAGGCCCTCGGCCTCCAGGTCGGCCAGCACCGCCTTGCGGGCGTCGAAGCGGTCCATGCCGCGGTACTTTTCCGGCGCCTCGTCGTTGATGCTGGCGGTCGCGGTGAGAATGTTGATCAGCGGCAGGTCATGGCGCTGGCCCACCGCGTTGTCGTTGAAATCGTGCGCGGGGGTGACCTTGACCACGCCGGTGCCGAAATCGCGGTCCACATAGTCGTCGGCGATCACCGGGATCTCGCGCCCGGTCAGCGGCAGGGTCACCGCCTGGCCCACCAGGCCGGCGTAGCGCGGGTCTTCCGGATGCACCATGACCGCGCTGTCGCCGAGCATGGTTTCCGGACGGGTGGTGGCCACCACCAGGTAGTCGCGGGTTTCGCGC
>DXCY01000210.1 GCA_019115725.1 Candidatus Luteimonas excrementigallinarum | reverse complement strand
TCGGCCAGCGATCCGAACGGGTCGATGGTGTTGCTGAAGCTGTTCTGCGTGGCCGCGGTGATCGGCTGGCTGCTGGTGGCGATCTGGCTGCGCCATCCGCAGTTCGCCTCAGCGCCGGACGCGCGCTCGCGGATGATCAAGCTCACCGCCGGCACCCTGGTGATGGTGCCGGCCTGGTGCGCCCTGGGCCTGATCCACGCCGGCGAGCCGAACGGCCACCGCTGGCTGCTGCTGGCCCTGGCCATCGTCTGGGCGGCGGACACCGGGGCGTATTTCGCCGGACGCCGCTTTGGCGGCAAGCTGTTCAAGGAGCGCCGGCTGGCGCCGCGCATCAGCCCCAACAAGACCATCGAAGGCCTGCTGGGCGGACTGCTGCTGGCGGTGGTGGTGGGCGTGGTATTCGCCCCGCTGGCCGGCGCCGCCGCCAGCCAGCTGCCCGCGGTAGCGCTGGTGGCCCTGCTGGCGGCCGGCTTCTCGGTGCTGGGCGACCTGTTTGAAAGCCTGCTCAAGCGCCACGCCGGGGTCAAGGATTCAGGCAACCTGATTCCCGGCCATGGCGGCCTGCTGGACCGTCTGGACGGGGTGCTGGCCGCGCTGCCGGTGTTCGCCGTAGGCAAGATCTGGCTGGGGTTCTGAACAGATAACGATGGCCACTCCCCGCTCCATTGCCGTCCTGGGCGCCACCGGTTCCGTCGGCGCCTCCGCGCTGGACGTGATCGCCCGCCATCCCCAGCGGATGCGGGCCACGATCCTGGCCGCGGGCAGCAACGTGGACGCACTGCTGGCCCTGTGCCGCACGCATCGGCCGGATCACGCTGTCATTGCGGATCAGACATGTTTCCAGGCCCTGCGCGATGGCCTGCTTGAATCAGGACTGCCCACCCGGGCCCACGCCGGCGATGCCGCACTGGCCGAGCTGGTGGCTTCCGATGCCTGCGACACCGTGGTGGCCGCGATCGTCGGCGCGGCGGGACTGGACTCCACCCTGGCCGCCGCACGGTCCGGCAAGCGCCTGCTGCTGGCCAACAAGGAATCCCTGGTGCTGGCTGGCGAGCTGGTGATGGCCGCCGCGCGCGATGCCGGCGCCGAGGTGATCCCGATCGACAGCGAGCACAGCGCCATCTTCCAGTGCCTGCCCGATGGGCGCATGCACCGGGGCGTCCGCGCGATCACCCTCACCGCCTCCGGCGGCCCGTTCCGTGGCCGCAGCCGCGCGGAGCTGGAAGCCGTCACGCCGGAACAGGCCGTGGCCCATCCCAAGTGGTCGATGGGCCCGAAGATTTCCGTGGATTCGGCCACGCTGATGAACAAGGGCCTGGAAGTCATCGAGGCCCACCATCTGTTCGGCCTGCCGGCCGATCGCATCGATGTGGTGGTACATCCGCAGAGCCTGGTACACGCGCTGGTTGAATTCGACGACGGTTCCACCCTGGCGCAGATGGGCCTGCCCGATATGCGCACGGCACTGGCCGTGGGGCTGGGCTGGCCGGAGCGCATCGATTCGGGCGTCGGCAGGCTGGACCTGCGGGCCCACGGGCAACTGGAGTTCGAGGCTCCGGACGAGGCCACCTTCCCGTGCCTGACCCTGGCCCGTCAGGCCATGGAGAGCGGTGGCACCGCACCGGCAACCCTCAACGCGGCCAACGAGGTGGCGGTCTCCGCCTTCCTGGAGCGCCGGATCCGGTTCCTCGACATTGCCAGCGTGGTGGAAGGGGCCCTGGCCGCCCTGCCCCAGACACCGGCCACCTCGCTGGAAGCGCTGCGCGACGCGGATGAACAGGCGCGGCGGGTCGCACATGCGGCCCTGCCCCGGTACGCTCGCTCCTCGTCATGATCATTTCCCCGCCCGCCTGTCCTGCTGAACACGTGATTTCCCGCCCATGACCTCCTTCCTCGGCTCCGTCTGGTGGCTGATCGTCAGCCTCGGCGTGCTCGTGACGTTCCACGAGTTCGGCCATTACTGGGTGGCCCGTCGCAACGGGGTCAAGGTGCTGCGTTTTTCCATCGGGTTCGGGCGTCCGCTGTGGTCGCGCCGCGGCCGGGACGGCACCGAATACGTGATCGCCGCGATTCCCCTGGGCGGCTACGTGAAAATGCTGGACGAGCGCGAGACGCCGGTAGCCGAGGAAGAAGCCTCGCAGGCATTCAACCGCAAGTCGGTGTGGCAGCGCATCGCGATCGTGATCGCCGGTCCGGCCGCCAACCTGATCCTGTGCGTTGCCCTGCTGTGGGCGATGTTCGTCGTCGGCCGGCCCGATTACGCCCCGGTGGCCGGCGTGGCCCAGGGGCTGGCCGCCGAAGCCGGGCTGGAGCGCGGCGACAGCATCCAGGCCGTGGGCGATCGCCAGACCCCGACCTGGAACGAAGTGCAGCTGGCCCTGCTCCCCGCTGCGCTGGACCGCAGCGATGTACCGGTGCAGGTGATTGACGCCAACGGCAATCCGCGCACCCGCATCCTGCCCCTGTCGCGCCTGCCGGCCGACATGGATGACCGCCACCTGCTGCCCTCGATCGGCCTGCTGCCCCGGCATCTGCTGCTGCCGCCGGTGATCGGTGGAATCCAGCCGGACTCCCCGGCTGACGGCGTGCTGGTCGAAGGTGACCGCATCACCGCCATCGACGGCCAGCGCGTCGAGACTTTCGAACAGGTCGGCCCGCTGGTACAGGCCCTGGGCGCCCAGGGCGGCCACGCCATGGTGGAAGTGGAGCGCGATGGCGAGCGGCTGGCTCTGGAGCTGGTGCCCGCGCTGATGGAAGACCCCGAGCGCGGCGATTTCTGGGTGCTGGGCATCCACTCCGACCGCGGCCAGGCGCCGCCGAAGGACGCCATGCAGCGCTATGGACCGGTGGCTGCCGTACCCGCCGCTCTGCGCGAAACCGCGCACCTGACCGGGCAGCTGGTGGGAATGATCGGACGCGCGTTCAGCGGCCGGGTCGCGATCGAGAACACCGTGGCGGGCCCGATCACCATCGCCCGCGCCACCAATGCCTATGCCAGCCAGGGCGTCGCCTGGTACCTGACCATCCTGGCCCTGCTCTCACTGAGCCTGGCAATCCTCAACCTGCTGCCAATCCCGCTCTTGGATGGCGGACACCTCCTGTATTACCTTATCGAGTTGGTCAAGGGCAGCCCGTTAAGCGATCGTGCCATGGTCGCCGGGCAGTATGTTGGGCTCGCGCTGCTGGCCAGCCTGATGGGACTGGCGTTCTACAACGACATCCTGCAACTGGTCCAACGCTGACTTTCCTCCATTTCCGCCACCGCCGCGCCGTTTTGGCAGCTGCGAAGGCGATTTCAAGACGGACGTACTAGATGACGCGAAATCCCAGCCGCCACCTGCTCGCCATCGCCCTTGCGGCGGCGATCGTGTCCCCCGCCGGGGCCCAGCAGACCGCAGAGGCGCCGCCATCCGTCCAGAGCCCGGCGGCCCCCCAGGCATTCACGATCAGCGATATCCGCGTGGACGGGCTGCAGCGCATCGGCGCCGGCACCGTGTTCACCTACCTGCCGCTCGAGCGCGGCGACCGGGTTGACCAGACCCGCATCGGCGAAGGCATCCGCGCCCTGTACCGCACCGGCTTCTTCGAAGACGTGCGCATGGGCCGCCAGGGCGACATCCTGGTGATCACGGTCACCGAGCGCCCGGCGATCAACCGCCTGACCCTGACCGGCAACAAGGACATCAAGACCGAGGACCTGATGCGCGGTCTGTCGGAGATCGGCCTGGCCGAGGGCGATACCTTCGACCGCCTCGCCCTGGACCGGGTGACCCAGGAGCTGACCCGCCAGTACAACAACCGCGGCAAGTACAACGTCCAGATCACGCCCACGGTGTCGAACCTGGACCGCAACCGGGTGGACGTGGCCATCAACGTGGACGAAGGGTCCGCGGCGAAGATCCGCCATATCAATATCGTCGGCAACGAAACCTACGATCAGGACGTGCTGCGCGAGAACTGGGAATCGGGCACCAGCAACTGGCTGAGCTGGTACCGCCGCGACGACCAGTATTCACGCGAGAAGCTGGATGGCGACCGCGAGAAGCTGCACAACTTCTACCTCGACCGTGGCCACCTGGACTTCAGCGAAGACAGCATCGAAGTGGCGATCAGCCCCGATCGCCAGGACATGTACATCACCGCCGGCATCACCGAGGGCGAGGTGTACACGATCTCGGACGTCGAGATCACCGGCGACACCGTGCTGCCCAGGGAAGACATCGAAGCGCGCGTGTTCCTGCGTGACGGCCAGGTCTTTTCCCGCGCCCTGGTGGAGCTGAGCACGGACGCGATCATCGCCACGCTCAGCAACGTCGGTTACGCCTTCGCCCAGGTGAACCCGATCCCGGAGGTCAACCGCGAAGACCGCACGGTCAAGATTTCCATGCAGGTGGTTCCCGGCCCGCGCGTGAACGTGCGCCGCATCGTGTTCCGCGGCAACACCCGCACCTCCGACGAGGTGCTGCGCCGTGAGATGCGCCAGTTCGAAGGCGCCTGGTATTCGCAGGCCGCCATCGACCGCTCGCGCATCCGCCTGCAGCGCCTGGGCTTCTTCGAGTCTGGCAGCATCAGCGTGGAAACCGAGCCGGTGCCGGGCAGCGCGGACGAAGTGGACGTGGTGTTCAGCATGGCGGAGACCGCCTCGGGCAGTTTCGTGTTCGGCCTGGGCTACTCGCAGCTGGCCGGCGTGACCACCTCGGTACAGCTGTCGCAGAACAACTTCCTCGGCCGCGGCAACCGGGTCTCGATCGAGGCCAGCCGTAACCTGTACCTGCAGCGCTACGCGTTCTCCTACGTCAACCCCTACTTCACCGACGAGGGGCTGTCGATGGGCTACAACCTGTGGTGGCGCGAGTTCGACAACTCCGAATTCAACACTGCGCAGTACTCGTCCACCAGCGCCGCCGGCCAGGTCTTCTTCGGCGTGCCGATCACCGAGCACGACAGCTTCTCGCTGCTGTTCGGTCTGGACCGCAACGAGATCTACACCTGGCGCGGCGCTACCCCGGATTCGATCGTCGATTATGTGGATGCGTTCGGCTCGCGCACCTTCCACGCCTGGCGCACCGAGCTGGGCTGGTCGCGCGATACCCGCAACGATTACCTGCAGCCCACGCGCGGCACCTACCAGCGCGTAGCCGCGGAGATCACCCTGCCCGGCTCGACCGCCGAGTACTACAAGCTCAGCTACGAGTTCTCCAAGTACTGGCCGCTGACCCGGGCTTTGGTGCTCAACACCCGCGCCGAGGTCGGCTACGGCGACAGCTACGGCGATGATGTCACCCGCGACGTATGCTTCATTCCGCCTCCGCCACCCACGCAGGACAATCCGTGGCCGCAGCCGCCGCCGCCGAGCGATCCCTGCTCGCCCGATGCGGACGACTACGTGCGCACGATCACCGCTGGCGGACTGCCGTTCTACGAGAACTTCTACGCCGGTGGTACCCGATCGGTGCGCGGCTTCCGCGACAACACCCTGGGTCCGCGCGAAGCGGTGGGCGGCAGCAACTACATGCAGCCGCTGGGCGGCGCGCTGAAGACGGTCGGCTCGCTGGAGATGTACTTCCCCACCCTGCTCGATTCGCCGGCGGCGCGCATCTCGGCGTTCGTGGACTTCGGTAACGTCTACACCGATATCGACGCGTTCGAGGCCAAGGACTTCCGCGTGTCCGCGGGTATCGCGCTGATGTGGCGGGCGCCGGTGGGGCCGATCTCGATCAGCTACGCCTACCCGATCCGCAAGCAGGACGACGTGTTTGGCGGCGCTGGCGATCTGATCCGCCGTGGCGACGAGGTCGAGCGCCTGCAGTTCACCTTCGGCGGCGCGTTCTGATAACGCGCCACCGTACGCAGGAGCAGACATGGGCAAGCAGGCATACACGGCGGCGGAAATCGCCGGGCGCATCGGACTGGGACTGCGCGGCGACGGGGCGGTGCGGATCGAAGGAGTCGCCTCGTTGGGCACGGCCCAGCCGCACCAGCTGAGCTTCCTGGCCAATCCGCGCTTCAAGGCGCAGCTGCAGGAGAGCCGCGCCGGCGTGGTGATCCTGCAGCCGGAAGAGGCGGAGTCATTCAGTGGCACCGCGCTGCTGGCCACCGATCCCTACGTGGCCTATGCCAGGGCCGCCGCGCTGTTTGAAGTACGCGAGGCCACCGCGCCGGGCATCCACCCCACCGCGGTGGTGGATCCGGCGGCGGAGGTCGACCCCGGCGCCCACGTGGGCCCGCACAGCGTCATCGGCCCGCGCACCGTCATCGGGCCGGGGGCGGTGATCGGCCCAGGCTGCGTGGTCGGCGAGGATTGCGAGATCGGCCCGGAAACCGAGCTGGTGGCCCGGGTCACCCTGGTCCGCCGGGTGCGCATGGGCGCCCGTTGCGTGGTCCATCCCGGCGCCGTGATCGGCGCCGACGGCTTCGGCCTGGCGATGGAAAAGGGCCAGTGGATCAAGGTGCCGCAGCTGGGCGGGGTGCGGATCGGCGATGACTGCGAAATCGGGGCCAACACCACGATCGACCGCGGCGCCATCGACGACACCGTGCTCGAGGACAACGTGCGCCTGGACAACCTCATCCAGATTGCCCACAACGTGCACGTAGGCGCGCACACGGCCATGGCCGGCTGCGTGGGCGTGGCTGGCAGCACCAGAATCGGCCGCTACTGCATGCTGGCCGGCCAGGTGGGCGTGGCCGGGCATCTGGACATCTGCGACAAGGTCACGGTGATGGCCAAGAGCATGGTCTCCCATTCGATTACTGAACCGGGCGAGTATGCTTCCGGAATACCGGCGATGCCTGCGCGTGACTGGCGGCGCAATGCGGTTCGGATCCGCCAGCTCGACACGCTTGCACGGCGCGTCGCCGCCAATGAAAAGGGGAAAGAATGAGCAAGGTTCCACCATCGCTGCCTCTGGACAGCAATGCCATCCGCAAGTTGCTGCCCCACCGCTACCCGTTCCTGCTGGTTGACCGGGTGGTCGAAGTGGAACCGGGCCGCCGGGTGCTCTGCTACAAGAACGTCAGCAGCAACGAGGGCTTTTTCCAGGGCCATTTCCCGGACCACCCTGTCATGCCCGGCGTGCTGGTGATCGAAGCCCTGGCCCAGGCCGGCGGCGTACTGAGCCATCTCAGCCGCGACGAGCTGGTGACCGACCGCATTTCCTACCTGGTGAAGGTGGACAAGGCGCGCTTCTCGCACATGGTGGTACCGGGCGACCGCCTGGACCTTGAGGTGGAGATCCGCCGCGAGATCCGCAACATGACCCTGTACGTCGGCACCGCAAGCGTGGATGGCCGCGAAGTGGCCTGCGCCGAGATCCTGTGCGCGGAGGTCGAGGCCTGACATGTCCGTTGCCGCCCAGGTGCATCCGACCGCCAGCGTGGATCCGTCCGCGAAGCTGGGGGCCGGCGTCGCGATCGGCGCCTTCAGCCTGGTCGGGCCCGGGGTCGAGATTGGCGAGGGCACCCGGATCGGCTCGCACTGCAGCATCCTCGGGCCAACGCGGATCGGCCGCGACAACGTCGTTCACGGCCACGTGGCGATCGGCGGCGATCCGCAGGACAAGAAGTTCACCGGCGAGCCGGTGCACCTGGAGATCGGCGACCGCAACGTGATCCGCGAGTTCGTCACCATCAACCGCGGTACCGGCGGCGGCGGCGGGCTCACCCGCGTGGGCAACGACAACTGGCTGCTGGCCTATACCCATATCGCCCACGACTGCATCGTGGGCAGCCACTGCGTGTTCTCCAACAACGCCACCCTCGCCGGACACGTGGAAATCGGTGACCACGTGATCCTCAGCGGCTTTGCCGGCGTGCACCAGTTCTGCCGGATCGGCATGCACGCCTTCATCGGCATGGGCGCATTCGTCAACGGCGACGTGCCGCCGTTCGTGATGGTGGCCCAGGACGGCTACGGCCGCCCGCGCGGGATCAACAGCGAGGGCCTGAAGCGGCGCGGCTTTGATCCGGACCGCACCGCGGCGATCAAGCGCGCCTACCGCACCCTGTACATGTCCGGCGCCGACCTGGCCGCAGCGCGCGAGCGCCTGGCGGAAATGGCCGGCGACAGTGACGACGTGCGCGCGATGCTGGAATTCATCGAGTCCGGCCAGCGCGCCCTGCTGCGATGAGGGCACGCTTCGCCCTGGTGGCCGGGGAAGCCTCGGGCGACCTGCTTGGCGCCGGGCTGATCAACGAGCTGTCACTGCGCTTTCCCGATGCATTGTTCGCGGGCGTGGGCGGCGATGCCATGCGCCGCGCCGGCCTGGACGCCTGGCACGATTCCTCGGAGCTGGCGGTGATGGGCCTGAGCGAAGTGCTCGCGCACCTGCCCCGGCTGCTGTCGCTGCGCGGCAACCTGCGCAAGCGGATGCGCGCCTGGCAGCCCGATGCGTTCATCGGCATCGACGCGCCCGATTTCAACCTCGGCCTGGAACGGCGGCTCAAGCGCGACGGGCTGCGCACCGTGCATTACGTGAGCCCGTCGATCTGGGCCTGGCGCCGCGGCCGCGCACGCACCATCGGCCGCAGCGCCGACCGGGTGCTGTGCCTGTTTCCGATGGAGCCGGAGATCTACGCGGCCCACGGGGTGGATGCGCGCTTCGTGGGCCATCCCATGGCCGACGAGATGCCGCTCAATCCCGACCGCCGCGCGGCACGCCAGCGCCTGGGACTGGGCCGCGACGGCCCTGTGCTGGCGGTGCTGCCGGGCTCGCGCATGGGCGAGGTGGAGCGGCTGGGCGAGGTGTTCCTGCAGGCTGCGGCGCAGGTGGCCGCGCAGGTGCCGGGGCTGCGGATCGTGATCCCGGCCGCCAATCCCGCCTGCCGCCAGGCGATCGAAACCCAGGTGGCCGCGGCCAAACTGCCGGCCGGCGCTGCCCTGCTGCTGGATGGACGCGCGCGCGAAGCCATGGTGGCCGCCGACG
>DXCY01000209.1 GCA_019115725.1 Candidatus Luteimonas excrementigallinarum | reverse complement strand
TGCGTAGTCGTAATCCACCAGAGCCTCCACCCGATCCACAAGCGGACCCGCCGCAGACAGGCGCTCGGCGTGAGCCTGACGATCGCTGCGCACGTGGGCCAGGCAGCCGCTTTCACGCAGCCCGCAGGAGGCCGGCTCATCAGCGAGCAACGGTGCCAGATCGCGATAGCGCTCCGCCGCCACGCTCTGGAATGCGGCCACTGCCGGCTCCCGTGCCGCGTCGCCTGGCGGCGACAGCGCAGCAAACCGCGCCACATCCTCCGCCGCCACCCGCTCCAGTTCTGCAAACGGCACATCCCACTGCAACAGCCACGCCAGCGGCCAGGCATTGCGGCCGGTGGGCTCGGGGATCTGATCGAACAGCGCCAGCGCCGCACGCTGCTCCGCCGAGGGCCCGCGTAACCGCGAGAATCCCCACAGCGCGGCCAGAAGCACCCCCAATGCCAACAGCGCAATCCCGATCCGCACCAGCCAACGACGCATCCCCTGCTCTCCCTGACGGCCGCCCCCGGCCGGTTGAATCCCGTAACCGTAGGCCATTTCACACGACGGCGCGAAGCCGGGGCCGTATGCTTGTGACCAGTTCCAGGGGGGAATGTGATGTCGATGCGGCCATCACCGCCGAACAATGGGCCCATGCCGGTGATCATCGGTTACCGGCTGCTGCGCCTGCTGGCCGAGGGCTCCACCTCGATCATCTATCTGGCCGAGCAGGAATCCCTTGGCCGCCAGGTGGCCCTGAAGGTGATGCGTCCGGACGCGCTGGCCGACGAGGTCAGCCGGCGCAGGTTTGAAAACGAGATCCGCACCGTCGGCCGCCTGGATCATCCGAACATCGTCGGCATCTTCCATATCGGCCGCACCGTGGAAGGGCTGCCCTACTACTCGATGCCTTACCTGGCCAACGGCCACCTGGGTCAGCGTGATTTCCGCTGCGACGAGGCCGGTGCGCGCGAGGTGCTGCGCGGCCTGCTCTCCGCACTCGCCTATGCCCACGGGCGCGGCGTGATCCACCGCGACGTCAAGGCGGAAAACGTACTGTTTGACGATGCCGGCAATCCCCTGCTGGCCGATTTCGGCATCGCCCTGCGCCGCGGTTACGGCAGCCGCGTCACCAGCGCCGGGCTGGCGGTGGGCAGCACCGCCTACATGGCGCCGGAACAGGCGCGCGGCGAGGAAGTGGACCCGCGCGCCGACCTGTACAGCGTGGGCGTGCTGGCCTGGGAAATGCTGGCCGGCGAGCTGCCCTACCAGGCCCAGGACGCACTGGCGATGGCGGTCATGCATGCCCGCGACCCGATCCCGCGCCTGCCGCCGCACCTGCGCCACTGGCAGCGCTTCATGGACCGGGCACTGGCCAAGTACCCGCTCAAACGCTTCCACGATGCCAACGACATGCTGCAGGCCATCGAGCAGCTGCCGCTGCCCGGGAGGCGTCGGCGCGGTTCGCCCGGTGATTGGCTGAAGGCCGCCGCCGCAGCGCCGCGACGCGTGCCGGGCTATGCATGGATCATCACCGGCCTGGTGATGGCCGCCCTGCTGGGCCTTGGTCTGCAGCGCTACGCCGCGGCTCCCGGCACGCCGGCCGAACGCTTTTTCCGCGCCGGCACCGATGGCGCCCGGGAGGCCCAGCCGATGCTGGGCGCAACCTCGGCGGAGGCCGGCACCCCGGTGGGCGAACCCGCGGCCCCGCAGTCGCGCGCCGGCCATCTGATTGCCGAAGCGCAGCGGCAGATCCAGTCGCGGCGGCTGACCACCCCGTCCGACGACAACGCCTACGACACCCTGCGCGAAGTGATCGCCGAAGACGCGCAGCACCTTGAGCTCGCCCCGACGGCAGCCGCGCTGGTCGACGCCCTCGGCCAGGACGCCGCCCGCCGGCTGCAGGCCGGTGACGCCGCCGGCACCAGCGCGGCCATGGAGCGGGCCATCCACATCGGGGAGCTGGTCGCCCCTGCCGCCGATGCAGAACTGGCCCAGGCGCGCCAACAGCTCGCCTCGACGATGGAAGAGCAGGTCCGCGAGGCTGCGCAGCAGTTCGACCGCGAACGCGCCCAGCGCAGCATCGAGCCCGCGGCTGCCATCGGCCTGGACGCCGGCACCCGCGAGCAGCTCGCCGCCCTGGTGCAGGCCATTCCCGCGCTCGGCCAGACAGTTCCCGGAGACCCGGGCCGGATGACCGTGCAGCGTGGCGGAGACGGCGCCTACGCCCTGACCCGGCTGCATATCAGCCGCGATGATTACCGCCGGTTCGCCGAAGCCACCGGTCGCGAGCCCGCCCGATGCCGCGAACGCGCCTCGCTGCTGCGCATGCTCTCTCCGCGCGACTGGACCGCCCCCGGCTTCGAGCAGTCCGACGGCGATGCGGTGGTCTGCGTGTCGTGGGATGACGCCGACGCCTATGCCCGCTGGCTGGGCCGCCAGAACGACGCCCGCTACCGGCTGCCCACCGCTTCGGAAGCAGCCGCACTGCCCGTATCCGGCGGCAGCCGGGCGGTGGCCGAATGGCTGCTGGACTGCAACGGCGACTGCCAGGCGCGCGCCGTGGCCGGGGAGACCTGGCGCCGCAATGGGGCCGGCACCCGCTCCACCGATCGCGGCTACGACGACGTCGGCTTCCGCCTGGTGCGCGAGCCCTGAAACGCACGACGGGCGCCTAGGCGCCCGTCGTGTCGATCACATCAAAGTCCGCGTTCAGGCGGTGCGGCGGCTCCGGCCGCCACCCCGATGCTGCTTGGGACCGGCATGCGGCGCCGCGCCGCGCTGCTGCGGCTTGCCGTGTCCACGGCTGCCCGGCTTGCGCGGCTGACGCTGGCCCTCGGGCCGCTGCCCGCCCCCACGTCCACCCCGGCCCTGTGCCGGCTTGGCATCCATCCGCAGCGGCTGGCTGGGCTCGAAGCCCGGCACCGTCTCCATCGCGATCTCGGTCTTGAGCAGACGCTGGATGTCACGCAGCAGCCCGCCCTCCTCCGGGGCCACCAGCGACAGCGCCTCGCCCTGGGCACCGTTGCGACCGGTGCGGCCGATCCGGTGCACATAGTCCTCGGCCACCATCGGCAGGTCGTGATTGATCACCAGCGGCAGCTCGGGGATATCCAGACCGCGGGCGGCCACGTCGGTAGCCACCAGGATCCGGGCCCGGCCGGCCTTGAACGCGTCCAGCGCCTTCTGCCGCTGCGCCTGGCTCTTGTTGCCGTGGATCGCCACGGACGGCAGGCCGGCCTGCGCCAGCTGCTCGGCCAGGCGGTTGCAGCCGTGCTTGGTCCGGCCGAACACCAGCACCCGGTCGGTATGGCGCTTGGCCAGGATATCGATCAGCAGATCACGCTTGCTGGCCGAATCCACCGGATGCACGCGATGCACGATGGTATCGGCGATGGTGTTCTGTGCCGCCACCTGCACTTCCACCGGCCGGTCCAGCAGATCCATGGCCAGGGCGCGGATGCGCGGCTCGAACGTGGCCGAGAACAGCATGGTCTGGCGCTGCTTGGGCACGCGCGAGAGCACCCGCTTGATGGACGGCAGGAAGCCCATGTCGAGCATGCGGTCGGCTTCGTCCAGCACCAGCATTTCCACCGCATCCAGCTTGGCGTGGCCGGAATCCAGGTGATCCAGCAGGCGACCCGGGCAGGCCACCAGCACGTCCACGCCGCGGCGCAGGTTGTCGATCTGCGGCTGCATGCCCACGCCACCGAAGATCATGGTCACGTTGAGGCGCATGTGGCGGCCGTAGGCCTTGATGCTGTCGGCCACCTGCACCGCCAGCTCGCGGGTGGGCACCAGCACCAGCGCGCGCGGCTTGCGCGGGCCCTTGGGCGGGGTTTCCTTCGCCAGCCGCTGCAGCAGCGGCAGGCCGAAGGCGGCGGTCTTGCCGGTGCCGGTCTGGGCGGCGCCGAGGATGTCGCGGCCTTCCAGCGCGCCCGGGATCGACTGGGCCTGGATCGGGGTGGGGCTGGTGTAGCCGGTTTCATTCAGCGCGCGCAGCAGGGCCGGCGACAGGCCGAGGGTTTCAAACGTCATTGTTGTCGTACTCCGAAAAGCGATCGCACCGGCGGCGGCAGCGCTGCTGCGCACCGTTGTCCGGTCCGTATCGTTGGCTTGCCCGGAGCTATCCAGTACCGCGCTGCAGGCAAAGATGTGACGGCAGCCGGAGGTTCCGGGCCGTGTCTGCGCGACGAAAAGGACGTGCGGGATAAGAAGCCGGGGCGGGGCCGCGGCGGGCATACCAGGATCGTCACT
>DXCY01000208.1 GCA_019115725.1 Candidatus Luteimonas excrementigallinarum | reverse complement strand
CAAGATGCGCAAGATGCGCGGCTTCCTGGAAGATGGTGACAAGGTCAAGGTGAACATCCGTTTCCGCGGTCGCGAAATGAGCCATCAGGAGCTCGGTCGCGAAATGCTGAACCGGATCGAGACCGATCTTGGCGAAGACATCGTGATTGAGTCGCGCCCGCGGATGGAAGGGCGCCAGATGGTCATGATGATTGCCCCCAAGAAGAAGTAGGTGTCGGCCACACCGGCTGATCTGCGGCGTTTCGATTGCATGGTGCGCGGTCAGCCGGCATAATGGCCGGCTCCGGTGCGCCGGAGGAATTCACGATCCTGTGAGCCGCCTTTGATTCCCCGTGGAATCAAAGGCTTGTAACCGGTCAGGGCAACCAAAGAGTGGCAGCTGCCGCCGCCCGGCCAGATAAAGAGACCCAAAGGACAGAGCAATGCCCAAGATCAAGACCCATCGTGGGGCGGCCAAGCGCTTCCGGAAGACTGCTTCCGGAAAGTACAAGGCTGGCCATGCCAACCGCAGCCACATCCTCACCAAGATGTCGACGAAGCGGAAGCGCAACCTCCGCCAGACGAACCACATTCCGGCGTGCGACAGCGGTCGTCTCGACCGTATGCTGCCGTATCTCTGAGGAGGACTGAACAATGGCACGAGTCAAACGTGGTGTTCAGGCGCGCCGTCGTCACAAGAAGGTCCTGAGCCAGGCCAAGGGTTACTACAACGCACGCCGCAAGGTATTCCGCGTTGCCAACCAGGCCGTCATCAAGGCCCAGCAGTACGCCTACATCCACCGCAAGCAGAAGAAGCGCAATTTCCGCTCGCTGTGGATCACCCGCATCAACGCCGCCGCCCGCATCAACGGCCTGAGCTACAGCCGTTTCATGAACGGCCTGGGCAAGGCAGGCATCACCCTGGACCGCAAGGTGCTGGCTGACATTGCCGTGCACGACGCCGCCGGGTTTGCCGCACTGGCCGAAAAGGCGAAGGGCGCGCTCGCAGCGTAAACGTGTCCCGGCCCGCGCGCGTCCAGCCGGGCGCGTGCGCCGGACATTGAGGTACACGCATGGGGAAGGGCGCAAGTCCTTCCCCATTGTTTTTTGCGTTGGGGGTAATGGGGCCCATGGCTGATATCGAACAGATCAACCGGCAGGCGCTGGAGGCGATCGCCGCCGCGTCCACGCCCGAGGCGCTGGAGGCGCTGCGGGTGTCGCTGCTGGGCAAGCAGGGCAGCGTGACCGCGCTGCTGAAGGGGCTGGGCGCGCTGCCGGCGGAAGAGCGCAAGGCGGCTGGCGCGGGCATCAACAAGGTGCGCGATGCGCTGGGCAAGACGCTGGCCGAGCGCCGCCAGGTGCTGGAAGATGCCGCGCTGGATGCGCGCCTGGCGTCCGAAGCGATCGACGTCACCCTGCCGGGCCGCGATGCGGGCCGAGGCGGCGTGCATCCGATCAGCCGCACCATCGAGCGCATCGCCGATATCTTTGGCCGGCTCGGCTACGAGCGTGCGGAAGGGCCGGAGATCGAAGACGACTGGCACAACTTCGAAGCGCTCAACTTTCCGCCCCACCATCCGGCCCGGGCGATGCACGACACGTTCTACTTTGGTGACGGCCGCCTGCTGCGTACACACACCTCGGGCGTGCAGGTGCGATACATGGGCGGGCACGTGGCGGCAGGCAAGAGCGGGCCGCTGCGCATGATCGCGCTGGGCAAGGTATACCGCTCCGATTCCGACCAGACCCACTCGCCGATGTTCCATCAGTGCGAGGGCCTGCTGGTGGACGAGCGCGCCAATTTCGCCGACCTGAAGGGCACGCTCGCCGAATTCGTGCGGGCGTTCTTCGAGCGCGATTTCGAGATGCGCTTCCGCCCCAGCTACTTCCCCTTCACCGAGCCTTCGGCAGAAGTGGATATCGCCTGGCAGCAGCCCGACGGGTCGACCCGCTGGCTGGAGGTGCTGGGCTGCGGCATGGTGCACCCGAACGTGCTGCGCAACGTGGGCATTGATCCGGAGAAGTACACCGGCTTTGCCTTCGGCATGGGAGTGGAGCGTCTGGCGATGCTGCGCTACGGGGTCACCGACCTGCGCGCGTTCTTCGAGAACGATGTGCGTTTCCTCAGGCAATTTGCCTAGGCTCGATCTGGGCTGCGGGATCGCGCCCGCCGGGCGCGCATCGGATCAACTGGATTGGCGGGGCCGACCCCGCCCGACGGATTACGAACGATGAAGTTTTCGGAAAACTGGCTGCGCCAACACGTCTCCCTCGAGGCTGACAGTGCCGCGCTGGAGCAACGGCTCACTGCCATCGGCCTGGAAGTGGAAGGCGTGGAGCGGCAGGGCGAGGGCCTGGATGGCGTGGTGGTGGCGCGGATCCTGTCCTGCGAAAAACACCCCCAGGCCGACCGGTTGCAGGTGTGCCAGGTCGATGCGGGGCAGGGCGAGCCGCTGCAGATCGTGTGCGGCGCGCCCAATGCCCGCGCGGGCCTGGTGGCTCCGCTGGCTGTGGTCGGCGCCCGGGTGGGTGAGATCACCATCAAGGCGGCCAAGCTGCGCGGGGTGGCATCCAACGGCATGCTGTGCTCGGCCAAAGAGCTGGGCGTGGATGCTGATGCCTCCGGTCTGATGGAGCTGCCGGACGACGCGCCGGTCGGTACAGCGCTGGCCGGTTATCTGGGCCTGCCGGACAACGTGATCGAGCTGGGGCTGACTCCCAACCGGGCCGACTGCCTGGGTCTGCGCGGCCTGGCGTACGACGTGGCCGCTGCGTTTGGCGCTGGTGTTTCCGGCTTCGAGCCCGAACCGGTGCCAGCCGCCAGCGAGGCTGCGCTCGGGGTTGAGTTGCATGCCGGCGCCGATGCGCCGCGCTATCTGGGCCGGGTGATCGAGGGCGTGGACGCCCGCATGGCCACCCCGGTATGGATGGCCGAACGCCTGCGCCGCGGCGGTATCCGCCCGGTCAGCTTCCTCGTGGACGTAACCCAGTACGTGATGCTTGAGCTCGGCCAGCCGATGCACGCGTTCGATCGCGACCTGCTGAAGGGCCCGGTGGGCGTGCGCCATGCCCGCGCCGGCGAGCAGCTGGTGCTGCTGGACGGCCGCGAAGTGGATCTGGATGCCGGATTCCTGGCGGTCACCGACGCCGACCGCGTCGTTGCCCTGGCCGGTTTGATGGGCGGCCAGGACACCATGGTGAGCGACGCCACCCGCAATGTGTTCCTCGAGTCCGCCCACTTCGCTCCCACGGCCATTGCCGGGCGCAGCCGTCGGCTGGGCCTGCATACCGATGCTGCCCACCGGTTCGAGCGCGGCGTGGATCCGGAACTGCCCCGCGCGGCAATGGAGGCGGCCACCCGGCTGATCCTGCAGGTGGCCGGCGGCACCCCGGGTCCGGTGACCGAAGCCGTGCTGCCCGAGCACCTGCCGAAGCCGGCCCCGATCGCGCTGCGTCGCGAGCGCCTCGCCCGCGTGCTCGGCGTGCAGGTGGATGACAGTGAAGTCGGCCGCATCCTGCGCGCGCTGGGCCTGACGGTGGAGGACACCGCCGATGGTTGGCTGGCGTCTCCGCCGAGCTGGCGCTTCGACCTGGCGATCGAGGAAGACCTGATCGAAGAAGTCGCCCGCATCCATGGCTATGACCGCGTGCCAACCACGCTCCCCGGTGGCGCCACCCGGGTGGTTGCGGCGACCGAGGGCCTGGTGGAGGAAAGCGACCTGCGCCGCCACATGGTGGGGCGCGACTGGCTGGAAGCCGTGAATTTCGCCTTTGTCGATGCGCAGCTGCTGGACAGCTGGCAGCTGCAGGACGGTGCCGTGCCGCTGGCCAACCCGCTCAGCGCGGAGCTGGGAGTGATGCGTACCGCGCTGCTTCCCGGTCTGGTGGAAGCGCTTGGGCGCAACGCCGCCCGCCAGCAGCCGCGCGTGCGGCTGTTCGAGATCGGCCGCGCGTTTGCAGCCGCCGCTGCCGGCGAAGCACCCGTTGAAACCCCCCGGATCGCGGCGGTGGCGATCGGCGATGCCCGTGCGGAGCAGTGGGGCGATGACGAGCGCCCGGTTGATTTCCACGACCTGAAGGGTGATCTGGACAGCCTGGCCGCCTGCGCGGGCGCGCGTCTGCAGTACCGTCCTTCGCAGCAGCCACACGGGCATCCGGGCCGCTCGGCGGATGTGTATCGCGATGACCAGCGCATCGGCTGGATCGGTGAACTGCATCCGCGCCTGCTGCGTGCGCTGGATCTGGACCATGCCGCGGTGGGCTTTGAGGTTGACCTTGAGCCGCTGCGGCGCCGCGCGCTGCCCCGGCTGCAGGCGCTGGGCCGTTTCCCCTCCGTGCGCCGCGACCTGGCATTCGTGGTGCCCGAAGCGGTGACCTGGGCGGCCATTGAAACCTCCATCCAAACCGTTGCCGGCCCGCTTCTGGTCGGGCTGGGTTTGTTTGACGTGTATGCGGGCAAGGGCGTAGAAAGCGGGTTCAAGAGCCTTGCTATGGGCTTGATCCTTCAGGAAAAATCGCGCACCCTGACTGAGCAGGACGTGGAAGAGGTGGTGCAGCGGGTGACCGATGCGTTGCAGCACGAACACGGCGCCCGCATCCGCAGTTGAGGAGTCCGGTAAGCGGTATGGCACTGACCAAGGCACAAATGGCCGAACGGCTGTATGAGGAAGTCGGCTTGAACAAGCGCGAGGCGAAGGAGTTCGTCGACGCGTTTTTCGAAGTGCTGCGCGAGGCGCTGCAGCAGGGGCGCCAGGTCAAGCTGTCGGGCTTCGGCAACTTCGACCTGCGGCGCAAGAATGAGCGCCCCGGTCGCAACCCCAAGACCGGCGAGGAGATCCCGATTTCCGCGCGTACGGTGGTCACCTTCCGCCCGGGGCAGAAGCTGAAGGAGCGGGTCGAGGCGTATTCGCCGGGAGAAGATCATGCTTGATCCAGGAAGCAACCGCGAGCTGCCGCCGATTCCGGCCAAGCGCTACTTCACCATCGGCGAAGTCAGCGAACTGTGCGACGTGAAGCCGCACGTGCTGCGCTACTGGGAAACCGAGTTCCCCGGCCTCAATCCGGTCAAGCGCCGGGGCAACCGCCGCTACTACCAGCGCCACGATGTGCTGATGGTGCGCCAGATCCGCGCGCTGCTGTACGAACAGGGCTACACGATCGGCGGCGCCCGCCAGCGGCTGGAGGGTGACGATGCCCGCCAGGAGTCCTCGATGAGCGGCCAGATCCTGCGCCAGGTTCGTGCAGAACTGGAGGAAGTCCTGCAGACGCTGCGGCGCTGACGGGGTATAATGATCCGATCTTCGGGGTGTAGCGCAGCCTGGTAGCGCACTTGTCTGGGGGACAAGTGGTCGTCGGTTCGAATCCGGCCACCCCGACCAAATATTCATTGAAATCAACGGCTTGGACCATTCCGGTTCAGGCCGTTTTTCATTGCAACCCTATTGCAACCCTGTGGGGGCGGTGGGAAGCGGCAGTGGAAATGTCATTGCGCGGCGGATTGAAATGCCCGGCCAGGTGACGTCAGCGCTGCTGTCGCGTGCCGGATCAGAAATGCCGGAGATCCCTGATCTCAGTCTTCCGCAGCCCCGGATGCGGGCAGCGGCCACGGTGCCTGGATCTCGGGCGGGGTACCGGTTTCAAGCTCGATTTCAGCCGCAAGGGTGAGGGCGGCGGCCTGGGCGCGCGGGCGATCGGCGCAGATTTCCCAGTGGCGGTCGGGGCTGAGCACCTCGTAGCGGCCCTGGGCTTCCCTGATCTGGATCACTTGGCTTCCTGTCGGTGTGTGGCGAAGGCCAGCAGCGCCTGCGTCCCTGCGGCGCCCGCGATGACTGGAGAACCTCACGGAAGGGGAATGATCCGCTCGGAGCCGCCACGGTGCTGGCAGGTCAATGGTGCCGGCCTGTCCGCCAGGGCGGTATCGGCGAAACCCGGTCAGTGGGGTCAGGGAAATCTGACCCTCACGCGCCCGGTATCAGTCCCGGCAGGACGCCGCCAGCACGGTGCCTTGCACGGCAATCCGGTTGCGGCCGGAATGCTTGGCGCGGTACAGGGCGGTATCGGCCCGTTCGACCCACTGCTCAAGCGTGGCGCATTCGCCGGACGCCGCTGCCATGCCGATGCTGATGCTGACCCGGGTGTCCGGAGCGGCCGACAGGGGGAGCGATTCCACTTCGGCACGGATGGATTCTGCAATCCGCATGGCTTCCTGCTTCTGCCGGCCGGGCAGAAGCAGGGTGAATTCGTCGCCGCCGTAGCGGCCGGCCTCGCCCATCCCGGCCATATGGGTACGGATGATTCCGGCGACCGAGCGCAGGACTTCATCGCCGAAGGCGTGTCCGTGGCGATCGTTGCAGGTCTTGAAGTTGTCCAGATCCAGCATGAGCAGCATTGCCGGGGTGCTGTCTTCGCGGTGCCGGGCCAGGGCGCGGCGGGCAAGGTCCTGCCAGTGGCGGCGGGTATGGAGCCCGGTGAGCACATCGATGCGGCTGAGCCGGTCCAGCTGGCGGTTCTTGTCCTGGATCCGGTGCACCAGGCGATTGCTGCCCAGGCTGACCGCGATGGTGTGGATCATCAGCATGGGCAGGCTGGCCGCGATCACCCACATGCTGGTGGTCGGCTGGGCGGCAAAGCCGGTGGCCAGGCCGGTGAGCAGCAGCCCGCCCAGCATGCCGGGCAGCGACCACAGCCACAGGCGCGGAACGCCGGTGTTGATCTTGTCCACCGTCACCACGGTCAGCAGCAGCACGCTGGGCAGCAGGTTGAACTGCAGCAGCGGCACCCAGATGCCTACCTGGGCCGAATCAAGCAGCAGGTTGCGTATCTCGGCGCGGTAGGGCGAGGCGCTGCGGGAGGCGAGCTGGAAGGCGATGTGTGGCCAGATCACGCTGGTGAACAGCAGGAGCAGCCACAGCGCCAGCGGGGCCTCGTTCTCCAGCAGGACGGCGCCCATGCACACGCCGCCCAGGCCCATGCCGAGGATGCGGTAGCGATAGGTGCGCCAGGGCAGCCTGGCGAACATCTGTTCAAGCCGCTCGGCGTTCGGTACCGGTCTGGTACCCCCGCCCGTGGAGCGCTGTGGCCTCTGCACGCGTTCCCCCCATTGGCTGCGCGGTCATGCAGCAGGCCGATGATAAGCCCGCGCAAGGGGGGAGTGTTAATCAGGCCCCGGCACAGGGTGCCGGCGGTTGCTCAGGCCCCGCCGGCGGCCGTGCGGGCCGAAGCGCCGGCCGGGTGCTGCAGGTCGGGCCAGCGCTTGAGGACGGCCGAGCGGATGCCGGCTTCGTCCAGACCGGCCTCTGCGAGCAGGTCTTCGCGGCTCGCGTGATGCTGGAATGCATCGGGCAGACCAAGCTGCAGCAGCGGCAGGGCGATGCCCTCCGCGTGCAGCAGCTCGCCCACCGCAGAGCCCGCGCCGCCCATCACTACGTTGTCCTCCAGAGTGACGAAGCCTTCGTGGGTGGCGGCCAGTTCCAGCAGCAGGTCGCGATCCAGCGGTTTGATGAAGCGCATATTGACCACGGTCAGGCCCAGCTCCGCCCCCACCCGCTCGGCGGCGGGCACGATGGCGCCGAAGGCCAGCAGGGCCACCCGGCTGCCACGCTGGCGCAACTCGGCCTTGCCGATGGGCAAAGTTTCCAGGCTGGCCTGCACTTCGACGCCGGGGCCGGTGCCGCGCGGGTAGCGCACGGCGGCCGGGCCGGGATGCCTGAAGCCGGTGGTCAGCAGCTTCCGGCACTCGTCCTCGTCGGCCGGTGCCATGACCAGCATGTTGGGCACGCAGCGCAGGAAGCTCAGGTCAAGGTTGCCGGCATGGGTGGCGCCATCCGGACCAACCACGCCGCCGCGGTCGATGGCGAAGGTCACATCCAGGTTCTGGATGGCCACGTCGTGTACCAGCTGGTCATAACCGCGCTGCAGGAAGGTGGAGTAGATCGCCACCACCGGCTTGGCGCCCTCGGTGGCCATGCCGGCGGCCAGGGTCACCGCGTGCTGTTCGGCGATGGCCACGTCGAAGTAGCGCTCCGGATATTCCTTGCTGAAACGCACCAGGCCCGAGCCTTCGCGCATCGCCGGGGTGATCCCGAGCAGGCGGTCGTCGGCGGCGGCCATGTCGCACAGCCAGCTGCCGAAGATGTCGGTATAGGTGGGCTTCTTCGGACCGCTTTTGGCCACTATGCCCTTGGCAGGGTCGAACGGCGAAACGGCGTGATAGCCGATCTGGTCATCCTCGGCCAGTTCGAAGCCCTTGCCCTTGGTGGTGATCACGTGCAGCAGTTGCGGGCCCTTGAGGCCCTTGAGCGTACGCAGCGCGCCCACCAGCGCCTTCACATCGTGGCCGTCGATCGGGCCGGTGTAGTGGAAGCCCATTTCCTCGAACAGGCTGGAGGGCACGAACATGCCTTTCCACTGGCCTTCCCAGCGCTTGACGAAGCGCGCCGGCGGGCTGTTCTTGTCGCCCAGCAGCTTCTTGCCGCCTTCGCGCAGGGCGTTGAGGGTGCTGCTGCCGCTCATGCGGCCGAGCATGCGGGTCAGCCCGCCCACGGCCTCGGAGATCGACATGCGGTTGTCGTTGAGGATCACCAGCACGTCGGGCTCGGTATCCATGCCGCCGGCGTGGTTGAGCGCCTCGTAGGCCATGCCCGCGGTCATGGAACCGTCGCCGATCACGGCGATCACCTTGCGGTCGTTGCCGGCCTGGGCGTTGGCGATGGCCATGCCCAGGGCGGCCGAGATCGAGGTGCTGGAGTGGCCGACGCCGAAGGTGTCGAACTCGCTTTCCTCGCGCTTGGGGAACGGCGCCACGCCGTCCTTCTGCTTGACGGTGTGGATGGTGTCCCGGCGGCCGGTGAGGATCTTGTGCGGGTAGCACTGGTGGCCCACGTCCCAGACGATCCGGTCGTCGGGCGTGTCGTAGAGCCAGTGCAGGACGGTGGTCAGTTCAACCACGCCCAGCCCGGCGCCGAAGTGGCCGCCGGATTTTCCAACCGATTCGATCAGGTAGGCACGCAGTTCGTCGGCGATCTGCGGGAGCTCGGCTTCGTCGAAGCCGCGCAGGTCGGCCGGCGAATCGATCCGCGCCAGGCGCGGATAGCGTTTGGTATCGATCATGCAGGCATTTTCGCCCCCCGGGTCGCGGGGGGCAAGGCAACGCGCCGGGTCGCGGCGTGGGGCGGGTTCAGGATCTGCCGCGCAGGCGCTTGAAAAAGCCGGTGGGACGCGGCGGGGCTTCGGGTTCGGGCTCGGGTTCGGGTACGAATTCGGCAAAGCCCGTTGCAAGATTGGCGTTGATGAAATCAGCCGCTTCGCCCGGTTCTGCGCCGCTGGCCTCCACGATCTCGGCCAGCGTGGCCGGTCCTTTCATCATCGCGGTGGCAATGCGGAAGTGGCGGGCGAACTCGCGCTCGGTCTGCGGCC
>DXCY01000207.1 GCA_019115725.1 Candidatus Luteimonas excrementigallinarum | reverse complement strand
ACATGGACCCCTGATTCCCGATCCACGGCTGCAATGCCTGAACCGGCGGTGCCGGCCCGGAAGCGGGGCTGCACCGCCGGTGTCGTTTCCAGCTCCAGTACCCACCCCGATTCCCGTTCACGTACCGCCGCGACCGCCCACCTCGGGTACGCCCCAGCTTGGCAGCCGCGCCCGATGGGTCCTCAATACCCATCCGTACTGAACGCAGACCAGAGGACGGCTCCATGTCGCTGAACCTTGATTCCGCAGTCAACCCCGCCTCCCTCACCCAGGCCAACCAGCAGTACTGGGACAGCTCGGTGTCCGGCGGGGACAAGTTCGCAGAAGCGCCGCTGCGCAGCGATATGGGCGCCCCCGTTGAAGCCTCCCTTGACAGTGCCACGGACGGCGCCGTCACCATCAACGGCACCGATGCGGGCAGCAGCCTGCCGGGCAAGCAGACGCCTGACGGCAAGACCATTCGCAACGCCCAGCTGCACCAGGGCGAGCAGGCCACGGTGACGCGCGAGCAGACCCAGGCCGGCAGCCTGTTTTCCAGCTACGTCAGCAGCGACCAGGTGGTGTTCACCACCAGCACCGAGGGCGACGCCCACGTGCAGATCAGCCAACGCGACGACGGCACCCTGGATATCGACGTCAACGGCGAGGTGTACGAAGTACGCCTGACCGAGCGCCAGGAGCTGACCATCCGTACCGGTGCGGGCAACGACATCATCGAGGCCGCGCCCAACGTGACCGTGAACATGGTGGTGGACGCAGGTGCCGGCGATGACCGCATCGTCACCGGCATGGGCGACGACCGCATCCAGGGCGGCGACGGCGACGACATCATCCAGACCATTGGCGGGCGCAACGATATCGACGGCGGCGCGGGTGACGATGTGATCCACGGCGGCGACGGTGCCAACGTGATCTTCGGCGGACGCGGCAACGACGAAATCCATGCCGGCAGCGGCTTCAACCACATTGACGGCGGACGCGGCGACGACGTGATCCACGGCGCCGGTGGCCAGAACATCATCTCCGCCGGTGGCGGCAGCGACCAGGTAAACCTGGCCGGCGGCACCAACACCGTCTATGCCGGTGAAGGCGAGAGCAGCATCAACGGCGCGGGCGAAGGCGATACCGTCTACGCCAAGGCCAGCGACCTGATCAACAGCATCGGCGGCGCCGCCCCGACGGTGGTCAACGTGGAAATCGATCCGGCGCTGGGCCGCAGCATCGTGGTGAACGGCTCGGATACGTTCCAGCAGCGCATGGAGGCCGAGCTGGACTTCCTGCGTGCCTCCCCGGCCGGGCAGCAGATGCTGGCCGAGCTGGATGCCGCCGCGGAGAAGGGCAACGTGGTGACCATCCGCGAGCTGGCCAACGAGCAGAACGGCTTTGCCCAGACCATGGACCGGCGCAATGCGGAGATCAGCAACGGCGAGGCCGGCAGCGGCTCTGACGTGCTGGTCAGCTACAACCCGTCTTTCCACATGGATGCCTTCCCGACCTCCAGCGTGGTGCTGTTCCATGAGCTGTCGCATGCCTACAACGGCGTGACCGGCACCTTCCAGCCGGGCACCTACAGCGGTGGCGGCCCTGACAACGGCATTTCCAATGCCGAGCGCCAGGCGGTGGGCCTGGAGACCTCCAACGATCCCTTCGACTACGACGGTGATCCGGATACCCCGCCCACCACCCACAACCCGATGCACCTGACGGAGAACGGAATCCGTCGCGAAATGGGGCTGCCCGATCGCCCCGGCTACAGGCTGTAACCGCCTGCCTCACGGCAGCGGTTGCTTCTCCAGGGACGGAGAGGGCGGGCAGTCTGTCCACGGACAGGCTGCCCGCCACACTTTATGCTCCATCCACTGGTCCCGGACCCAGAGGTGACGCCGCATGACATCCAGCTTTTCCCGCGCCACAACCCGGCAGGGCCTGATTGCCCTGGCGCTGGCCACGGTGGCGGGTACCGCGTGCACGCATGCCCCGGCCTCCGCCGGTTATGATCAGACCCAACAGGCAACGGAGACAGCAGCAATGGCGGATGCGGGCGCGAGCACCACGGTGGAAGGGCAGGGCGTACGCGTGGAAGCCTCATTCGAGGCGCCCGCGGGCGGCCCGCTGACGGTGCGCTATCAAGTGCACAACAGCGGTGATGCCGATCTGGCCGTGTTCGATCGTGGCAACCGCCATGCGGTGATGACGAAGCGGCTGCAGGCGGGTGATGTTGGCGAGCCGGTGTTCCATGAGGCCGATGGCGGCCTGACCCTCAGCCACAGGGCGCTGCCGCTGCCCGAGCCCAGCCCCACGCTGCCGCCGGTGCCGCTGGCGGCGCGACTGGCGCCGGGCGCGTCGCTGGAGGGCACGTTCAACTTCGCGCCGCTGGTAGGCGGCCAGCCCGACCGGGTGCGCTGGTGCCTGGGCGTGGCGCCGTTCGACGACGAGCTGTTCCGCTCGCCGGAGCAGGGCGGAGCGGTGGAGGTGTGGCAGGCCGCGTTCTCGCTGGCCGACAGCCAGCAGCTGGTGTGCACGCCCTGGTTCGATACCGCCCGGGGCGCGTTCGAGGATTAAGACGCGGCGGGGCAGCCGCTTGCTGCAACCCCCAGCGAAGATCCAAAGGGAAAACGGCGGCCGATGGCCGCCGTTTCCGTTCCACGTTCCGCCCAGGCGGCGGGGGACATCCTCAGAGCAGCGGCACCATCAACAGGGCCACGATGTTGATGATCTTGATCAGCGGGTTGATCGCCGGGCCGGCGGTGTCCTTGTAGGGATCGCCTACGGTGTCGCCGGTCACCGAGGCCTTGTGCGCCTCGCTGCCCGATCCGCCGTGGTTGCCGTCCTCGATGTACTTCTTGGCGTTGTCCCAG